>CAZCMX010000015.1:28045-42425 GCA_964499985.1 uncultured Mageeibacillus sp. | reverse complement strand
AGTTCCTTTTCGACCGAGACATCGCCGCCCACGGCTTCGATGCTGGCAATCGATGAGGCCAGGTCTGCCTTGAAATTGATGATCGATGGCAGGATCTGGCGTTTGGCGATTTCCACGGCAGTCTGGCCTTCGATATTGATGGTCTTGATATAAATCTCATACTGGATTTCGGTGCGGGATTCCATCTCGACCCGGGAGAGGACGCCGTGCTTGGCCATCAGGGCCTTGTTTTTCTCGGCATTGATCGCGGCAATGGCATCGACGGTGGTGCGGATATTGGGCAAGCCACGCTGACCGGCTTCAACAACCCAGTCCTCACAATAGCCATTGCCATTGAAGATGATGCGCTTATGGTTCTTGATGATTTCCAGAATGATGGCATGGGTTTCAGCCAGAACATCATCGGCCTTTTCCAGGCGGTCGGCGATTTCGCTGAGGATTTCGGCCACGGCGGTATTGATGGTGAAATTGCACTGGGCAATCGACTGGGAGGAACCAACCATGCGGAATTCGAACTTGTTGCCGGTGAAGGCAAACGGAGAGGTCCGGTTGCGGTCGGTGGTGTCTTTAAAAAGGAAGGGCAGGGAGGCTGTACCGAGTTCGATGCGGCCGCGGGCCTTGCTGGAAGTGGCGCCGCCTGTTCTTTCGATCTGCTCGAGGATATCGGTCAGCTGCTCGCCGAGGAATATCGAGATGATGGCTGGGGGAGCTTCATTGGCTCCGAGACGATGGTCATTGCCCGGGCTGGCTGCCGAGGCCCGCAGCAGATCGGCATACACGTCAACCGCCTTGATGACCGCTGTCAAGAACAACAGGAACTGGGTGTTTTCATGCGGTGTCTTGCCGGGCTCGAGCAGGTTCTGGCCATCGCTGGTGCTCATGGACCAGTTGTTGTGCTTGCCTGAGCCATTCACGCCGGCAAATGGCTTTTCATGCAGCAGGCAGACCAGGCCATGCCGGAGGGCCAGCTTTTTCATGGTCTCCATCGTCAGCTGGTTATGGTCCGTGGCGATATTGGTTGTGGTGAAGATCGGGGCCAGCTCATGCTGGGCCGGAGCGACCTCGTTATGCTTGGTCTTGGCGGATACGCCGAGCCGCCAGAGCTCATTGTCCAGGTCGGACATATAGGCGGCAACGCGGTCCTTGATCTGGCCAAAGTAATGGTCTTCCAGGTCCTGGCCCTTGGGCGGCTTGGCCCCGAACAGGGTGCGGCCGGTCAGGATCAGGTCGAGGCGCTGGTCGAACAGCTTCTTGTCGATCAGGAAATATTCCTGTTCCGGACCGACTGTGGTGGCGACTTTATTGGTGGTGGTATTGCCCAGGGCGCGCAGGACCCGCAGGGCCTGGCGGTTGATGGCATCCATTGAGCGCAGCAGGGGGGTTTTCTTGTCGAGCGCTTCACCGGTATAGGAAGCAAAGGCCGTCGGGATATACAGGCTGCCATCCTTGACAAAGGCGGGGGACGTGCAGTCCCAGGCCGTATAGCCACGGGCCTCGAAGGTGGCGCGCAAGCCGCCGGAAGGGAAGGAGGAGGCATCCGGCTCGCCCTTGATCAGCTCCTTGCCGGAGAATTCCATGATCACGCGGCCATCGAGGGTCGGTGAGATGAACGAGTCGTGCTTTTCAGCGGTGACACCTGTCAGCGGCTGGAACCAGTGGGTGAAATGGGTCGCACCCTTGGAAATGGCCCAGTCCTTCATGGCCGATGCGACTACTTCTGCGACTTGAGGATCCAGCGGAATCCCCTCCTCGATCGTCTTGCGCAAGGACTTGTAGATCGCCTTGGGCAGGACCGTGCGCATGACGGAGTCATTGAAGACATTGCTGCCAAAGATCTCGGCCATGTTGATGACATTGGTTTCAGTCGTCGTGCTCATCGTAAAATCCCCTTTCATTGCTCAAAGAGCGGCCCGGCATGGATACCGGCTGGCCAATGCTTAAAATAAAAAAGAGAGTGAAACAAATCCCGTGCGAGATTCATAAACACCCTTGTTTATCCAAGCCATGCTATTGGATCGTCATAGCATTTGTAGCCGTCACTATTCATTTGATGAAAACAAGTGTATCACAAATCAATCGATCTGCAAGTCAAATGTTTGAAAATTTCATAATGAAAAATAGACAAAATTGCACCCCGCCACCCCGCCAGCCTTTTATGCAACGTGATAAAATGAAACCAGATTGAATGCTGCCAGGCGGACTTCAGGTCGTGGAGCCAGTCATCGGGCCTGGCATTGACAGGAGGATTGCGACAGATGCATGTCGGTATTCCCAGGGAGATCAAGAACAATGAAAACCGGGTGGCCATGACGCCGGCCTGTGTCCATGAACTGACCGTCCATGGTTCAACGGTGACGGTCGAAACCGGGGCCGGACTGGGCAGTGGCTTCACCGATGACGATTATCGGGCCGCAGGTGCGGTCCTGGGCACGGCAGCCCAAGCCTGGGCCAGCCAGCTGGTCGTCAAGGTCAAAGAACCCCAGCCGGCTGAATATGCCTTTTTCCGGCCAGACCTGATCTTGTTCACCTACCTGCATCTGGCAGCCAATGAAGCGCTGGAGGCTCAATTGCGGGCTGCCGGGGTGAAGGCCCTCGCCTATGAGCTGGTCCAGCTGCCGGACGGCTCCCTGCCCTTGCTGGCACCGATGTCTGAGATCGCCGGCCGCCTGGGCGCCATGATGGCGGAGTATTACCTGCAAAAAACCCAGGGCGGGCGCGGCCTGCTGGCCGGTGGAGTTCCCGGGGTGGAAAAGGCCCGCTTCACGATCATCGGGGCCGGGACAGCCGGCCGGGCTGCCTTGCAGGCGGTGGTCGGCATGGGTGCGGATGTGACCATCCTCGATAACCAGATCAGCAAACTGGCCCGGCTGGAGGAACAATACCAGTCCCGGGTCCGGACCTTGTTTTCCAATCAATCCAATCTGGAAATGGCCGTCACCGGCTCTGATGCAGTCATTTCCACCGTCCTGATTCCCGGCGCCAGAGCCCCCCATCTGGTGACCACCGATATGGTCCGGCGCATGCCGGCCGGCAGTGTCATTGTCGATATTGCGATTGACCAGGGCGGGTCGGTTGAAACGATTCCCCATAGCACGACCCATGATGATCCGGTCCTGGTCATCCATGGCGTGACTCATTATGCCGTGGCCAATATGCCAGGTGCGGTGCCGCGCACCGCCACCACAGCCCTGGCCAATGCAACCTTGCCCTATGTGCTGCTTCTGGCCGGGCATGGACTGGAGGCGCTCAAAATCCGGCCGGAACTGGCCAGAGCGCTGCTTGCATAGGACAGAGGAGGAGGGACCAAGATGCCGGACCTTGAAGCTGTAACGATCTCGACAGCTGCAACCATAATGGACAATCCCCTGCTGGCCGCGCAAGCTCACCGCTTTTTCCAGAGCCAGGTCCAGGTCATCCATGACTGCCTGGGGAAACTCGATGGTCACAGGGAGGATGCGGACACGGTGCATGACCTGCGTGTCGCCACCCGGCGCTTCACCAGCGTCTTGCAGCAATTGCAACCCTATCTGGATCCGGACTGGTGCCGTCTGGCAGAGCAAGCCGTCCGGCCGCTGCGTAAACGAACCAATCGCCTGCGTGATTCCGCTGTGCTTCAGCTGCGCCTGCAAAAACTGGCGGCGCAGGGCCCTGACGGCCTGGAGACTGGCCTGATAGCCGCCTGGCTGGACTCCAGGCAGCACCAGCTGCTGGACAAGATGCGCCGCAAGCTGGCAGGCTCAGACCATCGCCGTCGCCTGGCCCAGCTGGCAGCGGATCTGAAGGATGAATCACGGACGCCGGATTGCTTGCGCGCCCTGCCGGATTCGACGGGGCTTTATGCCTTGGCGACCTTGAAGGATATCCGCGCCACGTTTTTGTTCCAGAATGCGGCCAATCTGCTTGTTCTTCGGCATATGCTGGTGGCTCGTACGGAATTGCCCGCTGAGGTGCTCGCTGACCCCGTCCTGGCTGCCCGCTTTCTGGAGATTTCCCCGGCGCTGATCCATCGCATCCGCCTGGCCGCCAAAGATTTCCGCTATGCCCTGGAGTTCCTGGCCCCGGTGCTCGCCACCGATTCCCTGCAGGCCTGGCTGGAATCGTTCAGACACTGGCAGGATTTGCTCGGGACGGTGCATGACCTCGACCTGGCACTGGCCCGGATGGATGATATGGAAAAGCATGCTCCATCGTCTGCTGACCTCAAGGCCTGGCAGCGCGAAATTGACACCATGAAAAAAGTCTGGCGCGAAGAGCGCCAGACTCTGCTGGACCAATTGCAATCTGTATGGCCGGAATGGACTGCTGAGGCTCTGGAATGCAAGATTAGCGAGCTGATCTTTCAAAATCCAAGGGTTTGAAGCTGCGTGGCTGGTATGCAGCCGGTCTTTTAGACCTTGCGGTCAGGCCCCGGGAGTGATGCCCGGGACGATGGGTGCGACAAAGGTCCGGGTCGCCAGTTCGCTATCGATCATGAGCAGGGCATTCGGATTGCCATTGGCCAGTTTGAGTTTGTCGAGCAAGTCATTGACATTGCCTTCTTCTTCGACTTGCTCGGTGACGTACCATTGCAGGAAAATGTAGGCGGCATGGTCATTGGACTGCATGGCCAGGGTTGCCAGGTTGCCGATCGACTCGGTGACCAATTTCTCGTGTTCCAGGACGGCTTCGAATACTTCCAGTGGGCTGGACCAGGCACCGCTGGGATCTGCCAGCGTGGCAAATGAGACAGATTCGTTTCTGGCGTGCAGGTAGTGGACCAGATTCTGGGCGTGCGCGAGTTCTTCCTGATACTGGACATAGGTCCAGTTGGCAGCGCCTTTGAGGCCATTATTGGCAAAATAATCGGACATGGCCAGATAAAGGAAGGCGCTGTAGTATTCCTTGTTGATCTGTTCACTGAATGCCTGGGCGAGGGGCTGTTTCATGTTCATGGTCCTCCTTTTTGATCCTGGATCCATTATAGACCAGTCCGGGTTTATTGAGAAGGTTTATCGCTGACTGGGCAATGCCTGGCAAAAAAATAGCTGAGCAGACACCTCAAGTTGCTGGAGCAACATTGCAGCAGCCTACAGGATCGCTATAATAAAAACATTGAGGCGCCAGCGTTGCAGCTGGTGCATGAAGGAGGCCGTTTTCGTGTATCCGATTGTCCGTAAACAAGTACTCAATCCAACCGTCGTCAGGCTGGATATTTCTGCGCCGCTGATCGCCAGGAAGGCCAGGCCTGGCCAGTTCATTATGCTGCGTGTCGATGAGGAGGGGGAACGGATTCCCCTGACCATTGCCGATTATGACCGGGAAAAAGGCATTGTCTCGATTATTTTCCAGCTGGTCGGCAAGACAACCCAGGCGCTGGCAGCAATGAACGAGGGTGACAGCATCCTCGACTTTGTCGGGCCATTGGGCGTGGCTTCCCATCTGGAAGGGTACAAGCGTGTCGCCGTGATCGGCGGCGGACTCGGCACGGCGATTGCCTACCCGCAAGCCAAAGCATTGCATGAGCTGGGTGCCGTCGTGGATATCATTGCCGGATTCCGCACCAAAGATCTCGTGATTTTAGAGCAGGATATGCAAAATGCCTGCACCAATCTCTACCTGACCACCGATGACGGCTCTTATGTCCGCAAGGGTTTTGTCACTGATGTGCTCAGGGAACAGATTGAAGCGGGCGCCGGTTATGACCTGGTCATCGCGATCGGCCCATTGATCATGATGAAGATGATCGCCAACCTGACCCGCCCTTACGGCATCCACACCATCGTCAGCATGAACTCGATCATGGTCGATGGGACTGGCATGTGCGGAGGCTGCCGCCTGACCGTTGGTGGCGAAACGAAATTTGCCTGCGTCGATGGTCCGGATTTTGATGGCCATCTGGTCGATTTCGACGAAGCGATGCGCCGCAGCCAGATCTACAAGAACAATGAAAAAGAATCCCTCGACAAACATATCTGCCGCCTGACCGGAAAGGAGTCCTGAAAACCCGATGCCAAACATGTCTTTGAAAAAAGTCCCGATTCCGGAACAAGATCCCCTGGTCAGAAACCGCAATTTTGCCGAGGTCGCCTTTGGTTATACACCGGAGATGGCCATGGAGGAGGCCACCCGCTGCCTGCAGTGCAAGCATAAGCCCTGCGTCGCCGGCTGTCCGGTCCGGGTGCGGATTCCGGAATTCATCGAAAAGGTCGCGGCAGGTGATTTCGAAGCCGCCTACCACATCATCACCTCAACCAATTTCCTGCCCGCGGTCTGTGGCCGCGTCTGCCCGCAGGAAACCCAATGCGAACAGGTCTGTGTCCGGGCGATCAAGGGCGAATCGGTGGCCATCGGCCGTCTGGAGCGCTTCGTTGCCGACTGGTACATGGCAAACCGCAAGCCCCGCCTGGAAAAGGCTCCGGCCAAGAATAAGAAAGTGGCCATTGTCGGTTCCGGTCCGGCTGGCCTGACCTGCGCCAGCGACCTGGGACAGCTGGGCTATGAGGTGACGATTTTCGAAGCCTTTCATGTGCCCGGCGGCGTCCTGATGTACGGCATTCCGGAATTCCGCCTGCCCAAGATCATCGTCCAGGAAGAAATCGACCATTTGCGAAAGCTCGGTGTCAAAATCGAGACCAATATGGTCATCGGCAAAATCCTGACCCTCGATGAGCTGCACGACATGGGCTTCGAGGCCATTTTCATCGGGACCGGGGCCGGCCTGCCCAGCTTCATGAAAATCCCGGGCGAGAATTTCAATGGGGTATATTCGTCCAATGAATTCCTGACCCGGATCAATCTGATGAAGGCCTATAAGTTCCCGGAATGGGACACGCCGATCAAGGTCGGCAAGCGTGTGGCGGTGGTCGGCGGCGGCAATGTCGCGATGGATGCCGCCCGCAGTGCCAAACGCCTCGGCGCCGAAGAGGTCTATATCGTTTATCGCCGTTCCGAAACAGAGCTGCCCGCCCGACTTGAGGAGGTCCACCACGCCAAGGAAGAGGGGATCATTTTCAAGCTTCTGACCAATCCGGTCGAAATCCTGGGCAATGAACAAGGCTGGGTGACGGGCCTGGCCTGTGTCGAAATGGAGCTCGGCGAGCCCGATAGCTCCGGACGCCGCCGTCCGGTCGAGAAGAAGGGCTCCCGCTTTGAATTACCCATGGACACCGTGATCATCGCGATCGGCCAGACGCCCAATCCACTGATCAAGATGACCACCCCCGGCCTCGAGACCCAGAAATGGGGCGGCATCATTGTCGACGAACAGACGATGGCCACCAGCAAATCCGGCGTTTATGCCGGTGGCGATGCAGTCACGGGTGCGGCAACGGTCATTCTGGCCATGGGTGCCGGCAAAACAGCTGCGGAAGCGATCGATTCCTATCTGACTTCAGGCATCAATCCCGTCGCTCCGGAAGATGAAGCCTGTATTCTCGGATCCAATAAGGAAGATAATTGAAAAAATACTGACGTAAAAGGCAGGAAGACAATGAAATACGTAAGGATCAATTCTAATGGTCAATCCAGCTGGGGTGAACTGCGCCACGAAGCCGTCCATCTGCTCGACCGCGCGCCCTATGAGGGTGGGACTCCAACCGGCAAGGTCCTGGCCCTGAAGGACTGCGAATTGCTGGCGCCCTGCCAGCCCAGTAAAATTGTCGCGGTCGGCAAGAACTACCATGACCATATCAAGGAATTCGATGCTCAGATCCCGGAGCGGCCGATTTTGTTCATCAAGCCATCCACCGCGATCCAGGATCCTGGCAAACCGATCGTCCTGCCCTCCCGGATGCTGAGCAGCCGCGTCGATTATGAGGGGGAACTGGCCCTGGTGATCGGCAAAAAGGCATCTCATATTGCAGTCGCCGATGCCGCCCAGTACATTCTCGGCTATACGATCCTCAATGACGTGACCGCCAGGGATCTGCAGAAGCTGGACGGCCAGTGGACTCGGGCCAAGGGCTTTGACACCTTTGCCCCGGTCGGCCCGCTCCTGACCGATGAAGTGGATCCGGCCAATCTCCAGATCACGACGACTCTCAACGGCCATGTGCGCCAGCAAGAGTCGACCGCGCAACTGATCTGGTCGATCCCCGAGCTTCTGGCATTCATCACCCAGGCCATGACCTTGCTGCCTGGGGATATTGTGACGACGGGCACCCCGGCTGGGGTCGGCCCGATGCTGGATTCGGATACGGTGGCCGTGACCATCGAAGGGATCGGCACCTTGGAAAATCCGGTCATCGCCAGTCCCTATCCGCTGGATTGAACCTTAAGGCGCCTTGCGGGATGATCTTGCTCCTCGACCATTATGATTCATTCACAGACAATCTGGCCCGGTATTTCCAGCAGCTCGGAATAAGGATCGACCTCCGGGAACCAGACCGCATCGTACCTGCGGACCTGAATCCAGCCCATTATCGTGGCCTGGTCCTGTCACCGGGTCCCGGCCGGCCGGAGCAGGCCACGGTTGCCTTGCAATTGCTCGAGCGCTGGGCCGGCCGCCTGCCCATCCTGGGCATCTGTCTGGGGCACCAGGTCATTGCCCACTTTTTCCAGGCCGCCGTGGTCTCGTCCCCCCGCCCTCGCCATGGGTACAATTCGCTGGTCCAGCATGATGGCGCCGGCCTTTTTGCGGGTCTGCCATCGCCCTTTTCTGTCACTCGCTACCACTCACTGGTGGTCGATCCAGCGACCTTGCCGACCGAGCTGGTTGCCAGCGCCTGGTCCCTGGATGACCAGGCCGTGATGGCTTTGCGCCACCGGACCCTGGCGATCGAGAGCGTCCAGTTCCACCCGGAGGCTTTGCTGACCGAGCACGGTCTGGCCCTGCTGCAGAATTTTGTCGCCAGGTGCCAGGGACAGGGCGCTGGCAGCTGCCTGTCTGGGGGTGCCGGATGAGCCGGATTGCCTGCACCAAGGTGCCCTGCCCATGCCAGCCGGTTCAGGTCGCAAAGGTTCTGCAGGCCAGTCCCGGCCTGACGCAACCAGAGGGATTTGTCTTCCTCGATTCCGGTGCCCGGCCGGAGCCAGGCGAGCCCGGATCTGCGGGCCGCTTTGCCATCCTGGCACTGGATCCCTGGCTGGATATCCGTTGCCAAGACCAGCAAACCTGGCTCAATGGTGAACCTGTACCTGAGGATCTTTTTACCACCATCCGGACCTTTCTCCGGCAGCATGCCCATGATTTACCCGCAGGGACATTGCCATCTGATATCCCTTTCCAGGGCGGCCTGATCGGCTACTTGGCCTATGATCTGGCCGCCGCGCTGGATCCGGAGCATCTGTCCTTGCCTCGGACATCCGACCATGACCTGCCCCAGGCCTGGTTCAGGGCCTATGACCGGATGATTGTCTTGGACAACCAGGCACAACAAGCCTGGCTCTTGGCCTGGGGCCAATTGCAGCCAGCCCAGCCAGCCCTCGACAGTCTGCAGGCTGCCGTGCAGGCAGCGCATTCAAACCCAGGTGCTGTCAAGTCGGCTGCCTTGGCCGGCACGGCGGAGCCAGCGGCAATGGCCCCGCACAGGATGCCAGCCCTGGAGCTGGACCCGGTCCAGGTCAAATCGAATTTCACCCGCGCGGACTATCTGGAACGGGTCAGTCAGGTTCGCAATGCGATCGGGGCCGGGGAGGTCTATATCCTCAATCTGGCCCAGCGCCTGACCCTGCCACCGCTATCCGATCCATTCCAGACCTACCTGAACCTGCGCCAACAATCACCGACCCCCTATGCCGCTTATCTCACGCATCCTGACCTGGCGGTCCTGTCCTTTTCGCCTGAGCTTTTCCTGAAAATTTCCGGTCGCCAGGCGATCACACGACCGATCAAAGGGACGCGGCCACGTGGCCAGACACCCGCGCTCGATGCAAAGAACCGCCAGGCCCTGCTCCAGAGCGAGAAGGACCGGGCTGAACTCCTGATGATCGTCGACCTCGAGCGCAATGATCTCAGCCGCGTCTGCATGCCTGAGTCGGTGACCGTCCAGGAGCTTTATGGCCTGGAAAGCTATGCCACGGTGCACCATCTGGTCGCGACGGTCAGCGGAGAGCTGGCTCCACAGCAGGACGCGGTCAGTTGCCTGGCGGCCCTTTTCCCTGGCGGATCGATCACCGGCGCCCCCAAAATGCGCGCCATGCAGCTGATCAGCACCTTCGAGACGGTCCGCCGGGGCCTGTATACCGGCTGTCTGGGCTTTTTCTCGCTCGATGGCCAGGCCGAGTTCAATATCCTGATCCGCACCATCATCCACAGTCGCGAGGCAACGACGTACCATGCCGGTGGCGGCATCACCTGGGATTCCGATCCTGCTGCCGAATACCAGGAAACCCTGGATAAAACAGTCGCCATCGCGGAGGCTTTGCCATGCTGATCGTCAATGGCCAGAGGGTCGACTCAGACCGATCCCCCAGCCTGATCTTTGATGAAGGCCTGGCATTCGGCCGTGGTGCTTTTGAAACCTTGCCGGTTTATGAGCAGCCCCTGTGGCTGGACGAACATCTCGAGCGATTGAACCGGACCTTGCCCCAGCTGGGCATCGCGCGCCAGGTGACTGCCGCCGAGATCCGGGGCCTGATCCGTGCAAACGGGATCTCGAACCTGACCTTGAAGATCATCGTCACGCCGCAGAACCTGGTCCTCGTGACCCGCCCTCTGCCTTTGCCTGCCCCGGCTGGCCTGCGTCTGCTGCTCCATCCGGCCGGCCATCCGCTCCGGGCTCCCCTGGCCGGGCTGAAAACCCTCAACTATCTTGGCCTGCTCCTGGCAAAGGAACAGGCACAGGCCGGTGGCTGTCACGATGCTCTGCTGGTTTCAGACCAGGGCGATGTCCTGGAAACCACGACGGCGAACGTGTTCGTCATCCAGGGCAGCCAGGTGCGCACCCCGCTGGCGGAGGGCAATCTGCTGCCAGGGATTGGGCGCCAGTTTGTCCTTGGCCTGGACCCCTGGCAGAACTGTTCCATCGCGGCAGGTCTGGTCACGCTGGACGATCTCTGGGCTGCCGATGCCGTTTTTGTCACCAATAGTCTGACCGGCGTCCAGCCTGTCCGCGCGATCGTTGGAACCGGCTTAGCCAGAAACTACCCAGATCCAGCGGATTTGCCGGCTTTCAGGGCCATTCAGACCGCCTTTTTGGCGGCTAAAGAGGAGGTGGGAGATCATGTTTGATGTGGTTATCATCGGCGCCGGTGTGATCGGTTGCGCCATTGCCCGCGAATTGTCCCGCTACCAGCTCAGTCTGGCGGTTCTCGATCAGGCCAGTGATGTCTGCGAAGGGACGAGCAAGGCCAATAGCGGCATCGTCCATGCCGGCTACGACGCCATACCCGGGACAAACAAGGCGCATTACAATGTCCGCGGCAATCCGCTCGTCTATCAGTGGGCGCAGGAGCTGGCGGTCCCCTGCAAAAACAATACCTCGCTGGTCCTGGCTTTTTCGGAATCGGACCTGCCCAGAATCGACGCCCTGATCGCACGCGGCCAGCAAAACGGCGTCCGAGGCCTGTCCCGGATCAGCAGGGAAGAGGTGCAAAGGCGTGAGCCCCAGGTCAATCCTGTTGTGGCCGGCGCCTTGCTGGCTGAAACCGGCGGCATCGTCAGTCCCTACGGCCTGACCATCGCCCTGGCCGAACATGCTGCAGTCAATGGCGTCGAATTCCGCCTTGACTGCCAAGTTTTGGCGCTTTCCCGTCATCCGGCCGGAAATCGTGGAGCAGCCCCTTTCTCGATCCGGACAACCCAGGGCCCGATCCAGGCCCGGGCAGTGGTCAATGCGGCAGGTGTTTATGCCGACAGCCTCCACAATCAGCTCAGCGAGGATAAACTGACCATCACAGCTCGCCGCGGCGAATACTATATGCTGGACAAACGGATCGGCGCCCAGTTCAACGCCACGCTGTTCCAGTTGCCTTCCGACAAAGGCAAGGGCATCCTGGTCACACCGACGGTGGAACAGACACTGATCCTCGGTCCGACCAGCGACACCATCTTGGACAAGACAGACACCCGGACGACCGCCGCCAAGCTGGAAGAGATTCTCGCCACGGCCGCCCTGACCTGGCCGGGCTTGCGCAAGGATTCGTTCATCACGTCCTTTGCCGGCCTGCGGGCCCATCTGGATGACGGTGATTTCCGGATCGGCCGTGCACCGGATGTACCGGGCTATTATCTGGCCGCCGGGATCGAGTCGCCTGGCCTGACCGCGGCGCCGGCCATTGCCATTGACCTGGCTGAGCAGATTGCGGCGGATTTTGACCTCGTGCCCAAGCCGGATTTCCAGGCGCCGCCACCACCCCTGCCTGATTTCTCGCTCCATCTGCTGGCTGATCCAGATCATCTGGCTCAGCTGGCGGCAGAAATCGCCCGTGATCCGGCCATGGGCCGGATGGTCTGCCGCTGCGAACAGGTCACGGAAGCCCAGATCCGGGCTGCGATCCGCCGCCCGGTCGGAGCCCGGACGCTCGACGGTATCAAGCGCCGGACCCGGGCCAATATGGGCCGCTGCCAGGGTGGCTTTTGCACGCCGCGCATCCTCGAGATCCTGGCCGAGGAACTGGCCTGTGACATCACCGAGCTGACCAAAGCGGGCGGCCAGTCCCGGATCGTGACGGGTCAGCTGGAGGTGAAGTCATGAGCGCAACGCAAGTCGCTTGGGAAAAGGTCAGCCTGGTCATCGTCGGCGGTGGCCCGGCCGGCCTGGCAGCTGCGCTGGAGGCCCGGCGCCAGGGCCTGTCGGATATCCTGCTGATCGAGCGTGACCAGCAGCTCGGCGGGATCCTCAACCAATGCATCCATACCGGCTTTGGCCTGCATTATTTCGGCGCCGAACTCAGTGGTCCGGAATACGCAGACCGTTTCAGCACGGCTTTTGATGCCGCTGGAATCACCTGCCTGCTGGACACCCATGTGCTCGAGATCACGCCGGACAGGATCCTGACGATCCTCTCGCCACAGGGCATCCGGAAAATGGCCGCCGGGGCGATCATTCTGGCCATGGGTTGCCGGGAACGGCCCCGTGGCGCCCTGGGCATCCCAGGCACCCGCTGTGCGGGCATCCTGACCGCCGGCATGGCGCAAAAGCTCCTGAATCTGCAGGGCTTGATGCCCGGGCGATCGGTCGTGATCCTCGGTTCGGGGGATATCGGCCTGATCATGGCCCGGCGCCTGACCCTCGAAGGTGCCCGGGTCGAGGCGGTCGTGGAGCTGATGCCGTATTCCAGCGGCCTGACCCGAAATGTCGTCCAATGCCTGCAGGACTACGAGATTCCGTTGCTGCTGTCGCATACCGTCGTCGAAACGCATGGCCGTGAGCGCCTGACGGGTGTGACCATCGCGCCGGTCCATCCCCAGACTAAAATGCCTGATCTCGAGCAGTCCCGCTTCATCGCCTGCGATACGCTCCTGCTGTCGGTCGGCCTGATTCCGGAAAACGAATTGTCGCTCGGGGCGGGCGTGCTGCTCGATCCTGCCACCCGGGGACCGCGCGTCGACCAGAGCTTGGCGACCAGCCAGCCGGGGATCTTTGCCTGCGGCAATGTCTTGCATGTGCATGACCTGGTGGATGATGTCTCACGCGAAGCCGAGCAGGCCGCCCGTTCAGCCGTGGCTTTTTTGAAACAGGCATGCCGGTCTGCTCCCCAGGCGGATGGAGACCGTTACAGAATAACGGACCCTGTGCCGGCGATCGCATCAGGATCGTCGACCGGTCAGGCTTCGACCCTGTCGACCCTGCCGGTCCTGGCTGGTCCTGGCATCCGCAGTGTGGTGCCCCAGCTGGTCCAGCGCGACCTGGCACCGGAAACGGTCCGGCTGGCCTTCCGTCCGGCCCGGGTCTTCCGCTCCGCCAGCATTTGCCTGCGCGACGACCAGGGACAATTGATCAGCAAAAGCCAGCGCCGGATCCTCACCCCGGGTGAGGAAGCCCGGCTCGAGATTCCAGCCAGCCTCTGGCCAGGTCCCAAAACCAGCCATTGGCAACTGTCGATCGAGGTTTAACATGATGCAAATCCCCCCCGATGCGCCTGAACCCCAGAGTCTGACGAGGCCTGTGGACCCCCGCATGACTGTGACCTGCACCGGCTGCCCGATGGGCTGCCAGGTCACCGTTACCCGCGGCCCCGGGGGCGACTGGCAGATGACCGGGGCCCAGTGTCCGCGCGGTGAACACCATGCCCGCCAGGAGATCACCAACCCGGTCCGCCCCCTGACCACCCTGGTTCCGGTCCGCGGCAGCAAAACGCCGCTCTGTGTCAAAACCAGCGAGCCCGTTCCCAAGTCCCTTTTCTGGGAGGCCATCAACCATATCCATCAGCTGGACCTTGCAGGCCCGATTCATATCGGCGACATCCTGGTCGAAAACCTCCTGGGCACTGGCATTGCAGTGATTGCGACAAGAAATCT
>CAZCMX010000015.1:0-27945 GCA_964499985.1 uncultured Mageeibacillus sp. | reverse complement strand
CCGGAGGCGATATGTCCCGTCCTTTGACGTTTGTCCAGACCGGCGACCTGCATGTGGGCAGTCCATTTGCTTTTGCCGGGGATAAGGCCCCTCTGCTCATGCGTGCGCAGCTGGATGCTTTTGTTGCGATCATCCAGCATTGCCAGCAGCTCCAGGCCGATTGCCTGCTGATTGCCGGAGACCTGTTTGACCAGCCGGTCCCAGACCGGGCCCTGGTTCGCACCGTCCAGGCGCTTTTGGGCAGCCTCGAGCAGACCCAGGTCTTGATTGCCCCGGGCAATCATGATCCTGCCGCCTTCGATTCCCCTTACCGGTGCGAAACCTGGCCGGCCAATGTCCGGATCTTCCAGGACAGGCTGGAATGGGTCGAATGGCCGGAATCGGGCGTGCGCGTCTATGGCTGCGGTTTCACCGCAACCGTCGCACCAACCCCGCTGCCGCTGGAGCCGGCTGAACGGCTCGATCCGGACTGGTTCAATCTTTACCTCGTTCATGGCGACCTGGGCAGTGCGGGATCATCGCCCTATAATCCGCTCAGCGCAGCCCGCCTGGCCGGAGCTGGCTATGACTATGCTGCGCTTGGCCATATCCATGCTTTTTCCGGATTTCAGAAAGAACGGCAAACCACCTACGCTTATGCCGGATGTCCGTTTGGCCGTGGCTTTGACGAAACCGGGCCAAAGGGCGTCATCATCGGCACGGTGCAAAGGCGACAGGGCCTGGCTGGCCAGCCGGAACTCGATTTGCGCTTTTTCCCGCTCGGTGGCCGCCGGTTTCTGGCCCAGTCCATAGACTTGTCCGGTTGCCAGGACCATCGTCAGGCTGCTGAGGCCATTCTGGCCGCCTTGCAGACGATGGCAGGCCAGACCTGGTCTGACCATGTCTACAAGCTCACGCTCACCGGCGACCTGGCACCAGACTTCAGATTGTCCCTTGCGGTCCTCGAGCCGCTCCTCCATGGCCAGCTTTTCTGGTACCGCCTGGTCGATGAGACACGCCAGCCGGCAGACCTGCAAGACCTGGCGCGGGAAATTTCTCTGCGCGGGGCCTTTGTCCGCCAGGCCCAAAGGGACCTGCAACAAGCCGCCGATCAAGACCTGAAGGCGCTGCTGATCCTGAACCGGGCACTCGACCTTGGACTGGCAGCTCTGCGCGGGGAGGAGGTCGGATATGAAACTGATCCAGCTTAATGTCCAGGCCTTTGGTCGATTTAAAAACCGCCAGTTCCATTTTCCTGCCGGCCTGACCGTATTTTATGGTGAAAATGAGCAGGGCAAAAGCACCCTGCTGGCCTGCCTGAAAGCCATGTTCTATGGGTTGTCCGGCCGCAGCCGGTCCCCGCTCGAAAATGAGCGCCTGCGCTGCCAGCCATGGGATGGCACTCGGCCCAGTGCCAGCCTGGTTTTCGAGCATGCCGGTGTCCGCTACCGGCTGCAGCGTGCTTTTGGCAAAACCAGAGCCCAGGACGAGACGGTGCTGATGCATGATATCAGTGGCGCCCGCATCGACCTGCCTGGCCAGCAGGAAATCGGTCCATTCCTGTTCCGAGTCTCCGCCGAGGAATTTGCCCAGACCGTTTTCATCGGCCAGATGAACAGTGTCATCGACCATCCAGCGCCGTCGATCCTGGCCAAGCTGGCCAATTTATCCAGCAGCTTCAACGAAACATTGTCTTTTCAGGCCATTGACAGCCGGCTGCAAAAAGCGCAGGCCAAATTGCGGGCCGAGCGTGGCAAAGGCGGCTTGATCCCTGATCTGGAGCAATACCTTGAAAACCTGGTCCTGGCCCGTGAGTCGGCCTTGGCGACTGAAAACAAAAGACAGCTGCTCAGTCACCAGCTGCAGGAGCTCAGCCGGCAAAAGGAGCACCTGCAGCAGCAGCTGTCAGACCTGTCCGGCCAGCTGACAGTGCAGCAGATCGCCCACAAGACCATGCGGCTGGACCTTCTGGCTTCGCGTCACCAGCAGATCCAGATCTTGCGCCAGAGCGAGGCGGACAAGTCCGGGCATCTGGAACACCATGGCTTGGATGAAGCTTGTCTTTCGGCCTGGCAGCAGACCTTCAATGAGCTCATGCAGGAACGTCAGCGCCTGTGCCAGCAGATCGACGACTGGCAGGACCTGGCTCAGGCCGAGCTGGCTGCACAGGCGGCACACCATTGGCGCAACCTGGCCGCTGGCCAGCAAAAAATCCAGGCCCTGACTGAACAGATCCAGTCCATCGGCCAGGAACAGGAACAGCTGGTGCCAGGCCGGATATCCAGGTCTGTCCCACTCTGGCTGACCGGCATGACCGTGCTCCTTTTGGCCGCTGGCCTGCTGCTGGGCACCTGGATCCATCCGCTGTATCATGCCCTGGCGGGAGTCGCCGTGCTGGTCTGGGTATTCACGCGATTCAGGCGCAGACAGAAAGACCATGGCCAGCACAATCCACCGGCAGCCGCAGGACACCATCAGCCTCAGGCAGCGGATGCGGATGCCATGCTTCAAGCCCTGCAAGCGCAATTGGCACAAGCCCGGCGCGCCGCCGCTGCTGCCCAGACCGCTGCCGCACAGGCCCAGGCAAACCTGGAGGCCTGGACTGCTGTGACCCAGGCTGACACCCATTTGCCAGGGGAACTGATTCAGCAGACCGATGTCTTGATCGATCGCTGGCAGCATCTGCAGGAGTCAATCTCCGACGCGATGCCAAGACCTGGCCCTGAGCGTGAAACCGACTTGGCAGCACCCCGCCTCGATCCGGACCTGCCTCCCACTGCGAGGGAAGCCCTCCGGGCACTCGATCCGGCATCTTTGCAGCAGGGGCTCGACCAGCTGGCGGCCCTGCTGGCCGAAGTGAGCCAGATCCGAGCCCTGAGGCACCAGGCGGAAGCCGCTTGGCAGCAAGAGCTGGACGGACTTTCCTGGGAGCACTATCGATCCCTCCAGCAAAGGGACTTGGCCGTTTTGCAGCAAAAGATCCTGCCCTCTGACAGGAGTCTTGCGACCGCGGATCCGGAAATGCTGGAGCTGCACAGGGAGGAGGCAGCCAATCGCCTGGCAGCCGTCGAGCGTGAACTGGCAGCCACGGAATCGGCGCTGCTGCATACGCCCCGGCCGCCGAAACTGGTCGCAGACTATGACCGTGAACTCAGGGAACTCAAAGAGCGGCTTGAGGATGCCAGCGGCTACTATGAGAGCCTGGCCATTGCCCGGACTTGGATCCAGAAGGCTTATGACGAGCTTCAGGCGACCTTCGGCCCGCGCCTGAACCGGGAGGCTGCCCGGATCCTCGAGCAATTCACCCGGTCGCGCTACGACGAGCTCAAGGTCGACCAGTCCTTTGCCATCCAGATCGCCGTTCCCGGCGACGAAAGCTTCCACGACTGGCGCTTTTTCAGCGGCGGGACCATCGACCAAGTCTATCTGGCCCTGCGCTTGGCCTTAGCCGGCATCCTCCAGAGCGGATCTGAACCCTTGCCCTTGCTGCTCGATGATGCCCTGGTCCAGTACGACGATGGCAGGGCCATGGCAGCCTTGGACTACCTGTTGCAGCATAGCCGGCAGACCGGTGCCCAGGTCCTCCTCATGAGCAGCCAGGCCCGGATCAAAGAAATAGCCGGGCAGATCAGCCCGGCCATCACCGTCGTGGATTTTACTTGACGATTTCATAGGGCCAGCTGGTGATGCCGCCCAGATCATAGATCGTGGTATAGCCGAGCTCAGCCAGCTGTTCTGCAGCCAGAGCTGATCGCCGGCCGCTGCGACAATAGACGACGATCGGGGTTGCCTTGTCAGCCGGCAGTTCACTGGTGCGATCGAGCAGCTCTTCGACCGCCAGCTGCTGGGCCCCCTCGATATGGCCTTCGGCAAATTCAGCTGCAGTCCTGACATCGAGCAGGACAGCTGCGGGCTGGTCCTTGAGAATAGCCAGCGCTTCGTCCGCTGAGACTTTCTTGATGCTGGCAGCCGGTGCAGCCTCACCTGGCTGGACTGTGGCCGTGGTTGCCGCGGCTGCTGCGGTTGATGGCGAGGCCGTCGCCTGGTTTGGTGTACAGCCAGATAAAAGGCCCAAAGCCAGTGCCAGGACCAGGACGATCAGCAAGAACGACCGATTTTTAGCGATTTCCATGGGTGTCCTCCTAGAAGATATGTGTTTCAAGTATAAACCTGCCCCCGGCAAAACTAAGTGACAGGATTACACATGAACCCGTCCAGACCTGTGATATAATGCTGATATTCATGGCCTTTGACCATCGGATGGCCAGGCCGAGGACAGCAGGAGTGTAACGGATGCTGACTAAAGAACAAATCCAGCGCCTTGACCGGCTTTTCCCGGTCCTGACCAAGCTGGCCACCAAGGACCGGGACATTTTATTTTCGGCCGGCCAGATCGTGGAACTGCCGGAAGAGCAGATGCTGATGCAGCAGAGCCATCAATGCCAATTTGTCCCATTTGTCATGAACGGGGTCCTGCGCATCTACAAATTGTCGCCCAATGGCCGGGAGATGACCTTGTACCGGACGCTGACCGGTGAGACCTGCCTGGCTTCGGTGGCCTGCCAGCTGACCGGGGAGGAGTTTCCGGCCATGGCTCAGGTCGAAGAGGCCGCCGAGCTGTTCATGGTCCCATCCAAGGTCTATCATGAAATCCTTGACAAGCAGCTGGCCTGGAAGGATTTTCTGATCAATTCGATGTACTCGCATCTGATCGAGACCATGCAGACCCTGGAAGCGGTTGCTTTTGACCGCACCGACAATCGCCTGGTCCACTGGCTCCTGGACCAGACCCGGCATAAGCCGGGGACGATCCGCTATACCCACGAGGCTATTGCGGTCGAGCTCGGCACAGCTCGCGAAGTCGTTTCCCGTCTTCTGGGCGAACTGAAGGCTGCCGGGGCAGTCCAGCTCGGCCGGGGACGGATCGAGCTGATCAATCCCGCCTTGCTTGAGCAATTGATCCAGTAAGTCCACGGCGCAATCCTTTGCCTGGGGCAAATCCGCAGCCTCAGAATATGGACGACTCCGTATTTATGCTATAATCCGTTTGCATCTTTTAGAAGGACAGGAGTGATGCCATATGGCAGAGGTTCGTGCCCGCCGCGGCACAATGAAAAGCAGGCATGCCAGAGCGCCCCTCTATGAGGCTCTGGAGCAATACTCGCAAAAGGACATCGTCCATTTTGATGTGCCAGGGCATAAGAAGCGCCTGCGCTCCGGTCTTGGCGAATATTTCGGGGAAAAAATCATCCGGCTCGATGCCAATTCGACCCGGGAACTGGACATGCTGTCCAATCCCTATGGCATCATCTTTGAAGCAGAGCAGCTGCTGGCCGAGGCTTATGATGCCGATTATGCCTTCATGCTGGTCAATGGCTCGACATTCGGCATCCAGGCGATGATCATGACGGCCTGTGGCCCCAAAGACAAGATCATCATGCCGCGAAATGTCCATAAATCGGCGATCAATGCCGTCATCATGAGCGGGGCGATCCCGATCTTCATTGATCCCGAGGTCAACCTGGAATATGGCATCGCCAATGGCGTCTCCTATGACCGGGTGAAAAAGGCCGTGATCGACAACCCGGATGCCAAAGCCCTGTTCATGATCAATCCCACTTATTATGGTGTCGTTTCCGATTTGCAGGCGATCATCAAGCTTTGCCGGCGCCACCATATCATGGTGCTCGTCGATGAAGCACATGGCGCCCATTTCCCGTTCCATCCCGATTTCCCAGACAATGCCTCAACTTTATATGCGGACATGGCGACGGTCAGCCTGCACAAGACCGGCGGTTCGCTGACCCAGAGCTCCGTCCTGCTCCTCAACGAGCGTGAGATCAGCTATAGCCAGGTTCGCACGACCATCAACCTGATGCAGACCACGAGTGCATCGTACCTGTTGATGGCCAGTCTCGATCTGGCCCGGCGCAATCTCGTCCTCAATGGCCAGGAGATCTACGAAGAAATCCTCGCCATTGTCGACAAGGCCAAGCTGGAAATCGCCGCGATGCCGGGCCTGCATGTGATCACCCGCGATGATGTCGATGGCCATGGGATCTACGACTATGATGAAACCAAAATTGTCATCCGGGTCAATGACCTGGGCCTGACAGGCTTTGAAGTCTATGACATCATGAAAAGCGAATTCGGCATCCAGATGGAGCTGGCTGAAACCTATGTCATCCTGGCGGTGGTCGGGATTGGTGATGACCAGCAGACGGTCAACCAGCTGGTGGCCGGTCTGCGGACCATTTCCCACCGCTATGCCGGCCAGCGGCCGCCGCTCAGGCTCGAGCAGATCGAATGGATGACCGAGCGGCCGATGTCGGTTGTTTCACCGCGCGATGCCTATTACAGCCCGAAACGGATCATCCCGATCAAGGATGCCGTGGGTGAAATCTGTGCCGAATCCCTGATGATCTATCCGCCGGGCATCCCGCTGGTCATTCCGGGGGAAAAGCTGACGCAGCGGATCATTGACCACTACACGTTCTATCGTGAACAGAAGTGCAATATTGTCAACAATGCCGAGGATCCTGACTTGATCCAGGTCCTGGGTGAAGCCAACGACTGATGGATCTTTCAGTTACCGAACTGACCTGGATCTTGAAATGGATCGTCCGGACCCTGATGGGCCTGGCGGTCCTTTACCTTGTCACCTGGGTCGCCCTGCGCCTCATGACCCGCCTGGTCCGCCGTTCGGCGGCCCAGACGGACCTCGACCTGATCGGTCAGGAGGGCCGGGTGATCCGGACGATCCGGCCTGGCCATATGGGGAAAATACTCTGTACCGCTGAGGGCAAGTCGGTCACGCTCAATGCCAGCAGTGCCGGGCGGATCGATGCCGGCACACTGGTCCTGATCACGGCCCTGGATCGCGGCGTGGCGCGCACCATCCCCAAGGAAAGCACAAGTCCGGCTGCGGACACCTCCAATTCTGGGGTCCAGTCATCATGGTGACTGGTCATCAGTCTGGGCCCCTCGCGGGTGCCCGGACTCCCCGCGTGGCCTTGGTGACCTTCAATGCCCAGTATGCCCATACCAGCCTGGCCCTGCGCCAGCTGCGCCAGTGGGCCATCCGGGAAGGCTACCCGGAGCATGGCCTGAGTCTCCATGAATGGACCATCAATGATCTGCCCTCCCAGCTGCTCCAGCGCCTCTACGCGCTGGACGCAGATCTTTATGCGTTCTCCTGCTCGATCTGGAATCGCCGCCTGACCGGACGACTCAGCGATGAGCTGGCCCTGGTCCGGCCCAAGGCCACCATTCTCTGGGGAGGGCCAGAGGCCAGCCAGGACGCTGCGGCGATCCTGCGTGAGCATCCTGGCGTCGATGCCATACTCGCCGGCGAAGGAGAGCTGGCTTTCGCCCGGTATCTCCAGGCATTTGCCCGGCCTGGCTTTGACCCGGCCGGGATCCCCAATCTGGTTTTCCGGACGGCCGCCGGCACCATCCAGGCCAATCCGCCGGCACCGCTACTGCCTGCTTCAGACTGGATCTTCCCCTTTTCGGAGGCTGAGCTGGAACAGATCAAGGACCGCCTGGTCTATATCGAAACCTCGCGTGGCTGTCCCTATGGTTGTACATATTGCCTGTCCTCGCTCGACAAGACGGTCCGCCTGACTGAACCGACTGTGGTCGAAACCGTCTTTGAACGCCTGATCGCAGCTGATCTGCGCCAGGTCAAGCTGGTCGACCGGACCTTCAATATCCAGCCGGAGCGGGCCCGGGCGATCTGGCGTTTCCTGATCGAACGCCACCGCCAAGCACCCTTCCGGACGAATTTCCATTTCGAGATCATGGCGGACCGGCTCGAGCCTGAAGATCTGGCACTCTTGGCCACGGCACCGCCGGGCCTGATCCAGCTGGAAATCGGGGTCCAGTCCACGACGCCAGCGGTCCTCGAGGCGATCCACCGCCCCTGCAACTGGTCCCGCCTCAGTGAAAATGTCCGCCAGCTGCGCCAGCAGGCGCCGATCCACCTGCATCTGGACCTGATCGCCGGCCTGCCGTCGGAAACACTGGCCCAGTTTGCCCGTTCCTTTGATGATGTCTTTGCCCTGGCCCCCCATGACCTGCAGCTGGGCTTTCTCAAGGTCCTGCCGGGCAGCCCGATGGCCCGGCAAGCCGCCGAGCTGGGATTCAAGTGGTCCCAGGAACCGCCCTATGAAATCCTGGCCTCCGATGCCATGAGCTATGCTGACCTGGCCCAGCTCAAAGACCTGGAGGCCGTACTCGACCTGTTCGCCAACAGTGGCAAGTTTGCGGCCAGCCTGCCCTGGCTGGTGGCCCGGGCCCCGTCTGCCTTTGCCTTTTTCCAGGCCCTGGCGACTGCCTATCGTCAGGCGGGCTGGTTTGAACAACAAGCCAGTCCGGCTGCCCGGGCCCGGTTCCTGACTGAATTCGGGCTGTCCCGGCTGGAGCCGCAGGCCCGGCCGGTCCTCTTGTCCCGGCTCAGGCTGGACTATCTGCTCCAGGGGGCCAAGGACCAGCCGGATTTTCTTGATACCCTGGAAAATCGCGCCGATGAGCGCTCCCGCCAGCTGCTCAAGGCAGTGCGCCATCAGGTTCGGGCCGTTTACCCGCGTCTGAACCGGTTCCGCAGTGAACAGTTCATCCTCGACGCACCGGTCCGCCTGGCGCCAGCCGGTGCCCCCCGGCCCGGACAAGACGCCACGCAAATCCTGGACCAGCTCCTGCCAGCCGGTCACCTGATTTGCGCGTTCGACCTGTCTTTATCTCGGCCAAGCCTTATTTATCTGCAAAAACTGGACTAAATCGCCCGTTTTTCTTGCGTGATGCGGTAAATCTACATTATACTGGATTTACAAGCGCCGCGGTCTGACTTGCCAGCCGTGGCGATTTTTTAAGGAGGAATATCATGCTTCATTTTGATTACAGCAATGCACTTGATTTTCTGCGCCAGGATGAACTCGATTACATGGCCCCTCAGGTCACCGTCGCCCATGTCCAGCTGCACCAGAAGAGCGGCCCCGGCAGTGACTACCTCGGCTGGGTTGACCTGCCGGCCAAGTATGACAAGGCCGAATTTGCCCGCATTCGCAAAGCCGCTGCCAAGATCCGCAAGGATTCCGACGTTCTGATCGTGATCGGCATCGGCGGCTCCTATCTCGGTGCCCGGGCGGCGATCGAGCTTTTGACCCATTCGTTCAATAATCTCCTGACCAAGCGCCAGCGCAAGGGCCCCCAGGTCATTTTTGCCGGCAATTCCATCAGCTCGACTTATCTGGCCGACCTGTTCGACCTGCTCGAGGGCAAAGACGTCTCGGTCAATGTCATCTCCAAGTCCGGCACAACCACCGAGCCGGCAATCGCTTTCCGGATTTTCAAAGCCTATATGGAAGAAAAATATGGCAAGGAAGGCGCCCGTTCCCGCATCTATGCCACAACCGACCAGGCCCGCGGCGCACTCAAAGGCCTGGCTGACGGTGAAGGCTATGAAACCTTTGTCGTCCCCGATGATGTCGGTGGCCGTTATTCGATCCTGACCGCGGTTGGCCTGCTGCCGATTGCCGTCGCCGGAGTCGATATCCGTGAGCTGATGCGCGGGGCCAGGGATGCCATGAAAGAGTTCCGCAATCCGGAGCTGTCCGAAAATGCCTGCTACCAGTATGCGGCTGCCCGCAATGTCCTGCTCCGCAAGGGCTATAATATCGAGATCATGGTCAATTACGAACCCAGCCTGCACTTTTTCACCGAATGGTGGAAGCAGCTGTTCGGTGAGAGTGAAGGTAAGGACGGCAAGGGCATTTTCCCGGCCGGAGTTGACAATTCGACCGACCTGCACTCGATGGGCCAGTATGTCCAGGATGGCCAGCGCCAGTTGTTCGAAACCCTGATCGAGGTCGAAAAGCCGCGCCGCAGTGTCGTGATTCCCAATGATCCACAAAACCTCGACGGTCTCAATTTCCTTTCCGGACTGGACATGGATCTGGTCAACCACAAAGCGGCCCAGGGCACGGTCCTGGCCCATGTCGACGGCGGCGTGCCCAATTTCCGCCTTGCCGTGCCGGAGCTGGACGCCTACAATCTTGGCCAGCTGGTTTATTTCTTCGAAAAAGCCTGCGGCATCAGCGGCTATCTCCTGGCGGTCAATCCTTTTGACCAGCCCGGGGTCGAAGATTACAAGAAGAACATGTATGCCCTGCTCGGCAAACCGGGCTTTGAAGCGCGCAAGGCTGAACTCGAAGCGCGACTGAAAGGATAAGTACACCCTGCATGTCAACGGTCAACCTGCCCCGTCACCTGCTCGCGTCAGTTGAGAAACCGGCGCGCTATACCGGTGGGGAATGGAACAGCATCACCAAGATCGTGCCGGAGGCAGCCGAACAGGCGCTCCGGCCTTTCTTGCGCTATGCCTTCTGTTTCCCGGATACCTACGAAATCGGCATGTCCAATCTCGCTCTTCGCATCCTCTACCATCTGCTCAACGAGCGCCCTGATGTCTGGTGCGAGCGTGTCTTTGCGCCCTGGACCGACATGGCCGACCGCATGCGCAGCGAGGGCCTGCCCCTGTTTGCGCTGGAGTCCCGCACGCCCCTGCAAGAATTCGACCTGCTCGGCTTCACCTTGCAGTATGAGCTCGCTTTCACCACGGTGCTCGAGATGCTCGATCTCGGCCGCGTCCCCTTGCGGACTGCGGACCGCACTCTCCAGGACCCCTTTGTCATGGCCGGGGGACCCGTCGTCTACAATATCGAACCGATGGCTGACTTTTTCGACCTGGTCATCATCGGCGAAGGCGAAGAAGTCCTGGACGAGGTTGTGGACTGTTATCTGCAGTGGAAGGCCAGCGGCGACACCCGCACCCGCGAGGGCTTTTTGCACGCGGCCGCCCAGATCGAAGGGGTCTATGTGCCCTCGTTCTATACCGTCACCTACCAGGCTGACGGCACCATCGCGGCGATCCAGCCCAACCGGGCCGGTATCCCAGCGACGATCCGCAAGCGGATCATCCTCGATCTCGACCAGGCCTATTTCCCGACCCAAAGCATCGTGCCCAATACCGAGATCGTCCACGACCGCATCTTCCTCGAGCTGTTCCGCGGCTGCACACGCGGCTGCCGCTTCTGCCAGGCCGGCATGATCTACCGCCCGGTGCGTGAGAAAAAGCCAGCTGCCCTGGTCAGCCAGGCCCTGGAAATGGAAAAGACCACCGGCTATGACGAGGTCGGCATGTTGTCCTTGTCCACCTCGGACTACAGCGCCTTGTCGGAGCTGACCGATGGCCTGCTCTGCGAGCTGACACCGCACCATACCAGCCTGTCCCTGCCCTCGCTGCGCCTCGATAATTTCTCGCTCGAGCTGATGGAAAAGGCCTCCAGCACAAGGAAGGGTGGCCTGACCTTCGCCCCGGAGGCTGGCACCCAGCGCCTGCGCGATGTCATCAACAAGAACATCACTGAGGAAGACCTGCTCAAAGCGATGGAGCTGGCCCTGCGTGGTGGCTGGAGCGGCGCCAAGCTCTATTTCATGCTCGGCCTGCCAACCGAGACGATCGAGGATGTCGAGGGCATCGCCCATCTGGCCCAGGCGATCGAGAAGCTCTACCAGTCTCTGCCACGCTTTGAACGGCCGAAACGGCTCGAACTGTCGCTGAGCACGGCCATGTTCATCCCCAAGCCCTTCACCCCGTTCCAGTGGTCGCCCCAGGCGGACACCGAGACGATGAAGAGCCACCAGATGCATCTGAAGGACCTGCTGCGCCACAGCCGCTCGGTCCGCTACAAATGGCATGAACCGAGACAGTCCTATATCGAGGGTGTTCTCGCCCGTGGCGACCGTCGCCTGGGTGATGTCATCGAGGCAGCCTTCAGAGGCGGCGCCCGGTTTGATGCCTGGGATGAGCAGTTCCAGTTTGACCTCTGGCTCGAATGTCTCGCCAAGGCCGGGCTTGATCCCAATTTCTATGCCCGCCGCGAGCGGATGCGCCAGGAGGTTTTCCCCTGGTCCCATATCGACTGCGGCGTGACCGAGGATTTCCTCTGGTCCGAATACCAAAAGGCGATCTCCGCCCAGACGACCCCTGAATGTCGCGAGCAATGCTCAGCCTGCGGCGCCCAGTGCTTCGGCGGAGGTGTCTGCTATGAGTGAGACCTTCATCGTCCGTCTGCGCTTCTCGCGCCAGGAGCCGGCGATCTGGCTGGCCCATCTCGACATGATGCGCACCTTTGAGCGTTCGATCCGCCGGGCGAATCTGCCGATCTGCTGGTCCCAGGGCTATAACCCGCGCCCGCAGATGACCTTTGCCCTGCCGATCAGCGTCGGCCTGGCCACGGCAGGGGATTACCTTGAAATCTCGCTGACGGAAGACCGCGACCCTGCCGACGTGATGGCGCGGCTCAACCAGTCCCTGCCCACCGGCTTTGCCATCCTGGCCGCCAGCCGGGTCGCTCCGGCCAAGGCCAGCCTGATGAGCCTGGTCCGGGCCGCCGACTACCGGCTGGAAACCCCTGGCCTGGCGGAGGCTGTCGCCCGGATCGCCAATACCCAGCCCCTGGTGGTTGAGAAATTCAGCAAAGGCAAAATGGTCGACGTCGATATCCGGCCCCTGATCGAACAGATCCAGCTCAAAGGCCCCGATTGTCTTGAAATGCGGGTCAAGGCCGGCAGCTCGGCCAACCTGCGCCCGGACCTGTTCCTCAAGGCTCTGGAAACCTATGGCGATTTGCCGGCCGCAGCCGCGGCCGATTGCGCCGTGACTCGCCTCGCCCTGATCCTCGACCCGGACAGTCCGGTTTCGGCCGGATCGTAAAGGCAGGCCCATGGCGCAGGACCTGGTGATCTTTCGTGATCCAGCAGGGTGGCCCCAGGCCGTCCTGGTCGAGGATGGCCAGCCGGTTGAATGGATCCGGCCCCAGCCCGACCTCGCTGCCCGGCGCCAGGACATTCTCCTGGGCCGGATTGAATCGATCGACCGGGCTCTGGGCGCCTTCGTGGCCATCGGCCAGGCTGAGCCTGCCTTGCTGCCTGTCCGCGAAGTCCCGCCGGGCAGCAAGCCCGGCCAGCTGCTCCTGGTCCAGATCCGGCGCCTGGTCTCGGGCCGGAATCTGGCCGGCTCCCCGGACAAAGGCCACCTGGTGACCACGCGGCTCCAGTACCCGGGCCTTTTTGCCGTTTATGAGCCAGATCCGGAGCGGATCATCCGGCGCAGCAAGCTGGCACTCGTGCCCGCTCCCGAGCAGGCGCCTTTGCTGGACCAGGAGATCGCCGGGCTGCAGGCCGCGCATGCATGGGTGCTGGCAGCCATCCAAGCCGGTGGCCCTGTCCCGCGCCTGGTCTGGCGGCCGCGGACGGTCTGCGCAGCCGCCCTGGCAGACTGGGCCCGGCCAGATCTCAAGTCCATCCAATGCAATGACATCGATTTGTTCAACCAGCTGGATACTCTGGTCCTGGAGCGCTGGCCAGCCCTGCGCCCGGCCCTCGTCCTGCGGCCGGAGTCCTTCGATCTGGCTGCGGCCTTCCGCCTGGGCCATCTCGCCCAGGAGGCCAGCCGGCGCCTTGTCCACCTGAAAAATGGTGCCAGTCTGGCTTTTGACCAGACTGAAGCCCTGCTGGTGATTGACGTCAATTCGCAAAAGGCCCAGGCGCGCGATCCAGAGGCCTTGCATGTCAAGACCAACCAGCTCGCTGCGATCGAAATCGCCCGCCAGCTGCGCCTGCGAAATCCGGCCGGCATCGTCGTGGTCGATTTCATCCGCCTGCAGCGCGAAGAAGAACGGGCAGACCTGGTCCGGCTGTTCACCACCGAGCTCAAAAAAGACCGGGGCAAGATCACCATCGGTGGCCTGACAAAGCTGGGCCTGTTCGAGCTCGTGCGCCAGGTGCCTTGACCAGCCCGCCTGATTCAAGTTGACGCTCCTGGCAAAGACCGCTACATTGAAATGAGACCGGTCATGTACTTTTTTGGACAATGGAAAATCAGCGGCAAGGAGATTCGCCATGATCACCAGAGTCATCAAACGGGATGGACGTGAAGTCGTTTTCAACATCGAGAAAATTGCCAGTGCCATCCACAAGGCGCTCGATGCTTCCACTGAAACCAATATCAAGGACCCGGCCCAGCCCAGAAGCCAGACCAGTCTGGAGCTGGCGACGGTGGTGTCCGAGCGGATTGACCAGATGGGCCAGCGCTGCCCGACGATCGAACAGATCCAGGACATGGTTGAACAGGTCCTGATGGAAGCTGGTTTCCCAGAAACAGCCAAGCGCTATATCCTGTACCGGTCCCAGCGGAACCGGGTCCGCGAAATGAAAACCCACCTGATGCAGGCTTTCCATGCCATGAATCCCCTGTCAGCTCCAGAAGCCGTCACGCCTGCGGCCGGCCGGGCACAGGCCGGTGGCCACCCATTGCGGACTGCCAGCGACCATCTGCAAAATTACGGCCGGACCGGTGCCTGTTCCTATAACCTGCTTTATGTGCTGCCGCCTGCGCTCAGCCAGGCCCATCAGAATCTCGATCTGTTCATCCACCACCTCGAAACCTATGCCCTGACCCTTGCCGATCATCCGGTCGATCTGCGGCCTTTGCTTGCCGGTGGCTTTGTCAGTGGCCTGGCCAAGATCCGCCAGCCATCTGATATCCGGAGCTATGCAGCTCTGGCGGGCGTTGCTGCCGCCAGCATCCGGCAAGAGATCAGCGGCAATGTGTATCTGGTTCATTTCGACCGGGCCATGGCAGATGGCGTCCGGGCGACCCGGCAACGCCTGGTGGCCAGGCTTGGCAACTGGCTCCCGCCAGACCAGGCGAGCGCCCTGGCTGATGAAGATACCGCCCAGGCAACCTACCATGCGATGGATGCCGTGCTCAACCAGTTCAAGACCCAGAGCTTCCAGTCCCAGTTTGGCCGCAGCCAGGCTTGTCTCCTGTTCGGCCTGGAAACCGATCCGGATAGCCGCCTGGTGACCCGAAAACTGCTTGAAGCCGTTGAAAAAACGGCGCCAGACCAGCCGGCTGGCCACTCGTCAACCCGGCAGCCGCGCCTGATTTATCGTCTGGCTGCCGGAATCAACCTGCTGCCGCAAGACCCCAATCATGATCTGTTCCTCCTGGCCTGCCAATGCTGTGCCCAGACGGGCCAGCCGGAATTTGCCTTCGCCGACCCCCCCATGACCAATCTGGCCACAGTCACGCTCAATTTGCCCCGCTGTGCCATCCTGGCCCGCGGCGATCTCAATCTGTTCTACCAACGCCTGGAGCATCTGCTCAGTCAGGCCATAGACTCCCTGCTCGAGCGATACAAGATCATGCAGGCTTTAGGCTGCAGCAATTTCCCCTTCCTCAATGGCCAGCTTCGCTGCCAAACAGAGCCAGAGCCCGCCCGGGCTGGTGCCGCTGCAGGCACTTTATTGGATCACCTGGCCAAGGGCAGTCTGGCGATCGGCCTGACCGGTCTGGCCGAAACCCTGGTTTCGCTGGTTGGCCGCCACCACGGCCAGAGCCGCGAGGCTGAGGGCCTGGGCCTGGAGATGGTGCAGATGATGCAACAGGCCTGTACCGAAGCAGGGGACCAGCATGGCCTGTCTTTCCTGCTGCTGGCTGATCCTGATCCCGAGGTGGCCCGGTCCTTCGCCGAGGCAGATCGCCGGCAATTTGGCCAGATCGCCGGGGTGACCAGCCATCCGGCCTATACCCCTGGCTTTTTCCTGCCCGGCCGGCCCGCAGTGAGCATGGCGGAGCGCATCCGGGTCGAAGCGCCCTACCATGCCCTGGTCGAGGCGGGCAGCCTGCTGAAGATCCGCCCCAGCCAGGACTCAGACCTGAACGCCACCTCGATCGCCACCCTGGTCGCCCAGGCCGCGCAGGCAGGCTTGCGACAGATCGCTATCGATTCGATTCCATAGTGGCATCGGCCGGGCATTCTTTAACCGAAAATTGATCTGTCAAGGGGATTTCGTTATACTATCGGTGGACCAGTGGCTTATCTTTGACATCTCAGGGGAACGAATATGCCTTCATGGATCACATTGCCTTCCCATTTTCAGACCGGAATGGTCTTGCAGCAGCACGTCAAGGCTCCCTTGTCAGGCTTTGCCGAGCCCCATCTCCAGCTGACGATTGAATGGACGCGATTTCCGCTCGATCCCCAGTCGGTTTCCCCTCTGGATCCCCGCTATGGCATTCTGTTCACTGCTGAAGTGACCTGTGATAAAAAGGGCAGATTCAGCCTGGAGCTACCGGCCGCCGAGGCCTCCTTTGACACCTATGAATTGCTGATCACCGCTGGCGAGCGGACCTTGCTGCTCAAAAACATTCTCATAGGCGATGTCTATCTGTTTATCGGTGAGCTTGTGCTGGCTCCGGCCACCCAGCCAGACTTGGCACGGACGACGCATTCCGGCACCGTTCCGGCCGTCCAGCCCTACCTGCGCCAATATGACTGCCTGGCACCAGCTGCGGCCTGGATCAGCCCGGCCCATTTTGAACCCGCCGGACCAGAGCAGGGCTTCCTGCTGACCGCCCTGGGCCAGCTATTCGGCCGGGAAATCCTGCCTGATCTCCATATTCCACTCGGATTGCTGCTGGCAGAAGCACCGAACCGGCGTTTGCGCGACTTTCTGCCTGACACCGCGAAAGGCATCTACCGCCAGCTGGCAACCTTGAATGGGCTGGGAATCCGGGCCATCATCTGGTCCGGCAATCCGGCCGACCTGGCCAGTCCGGACAAGCTACAGGCGGGCCTTCTGAAGCTGGCAAATGCCCTGCGAGCCTCGTTCAAGTCCGTTTCAGATGCTCTGCCAGCGCTGATCCTGTTCCATCTGCCCACGTTTGCCGCAGGCCAGCGGTCTTTTTTCGCACAGACGCTCGGCAATGAGGCTCTGACCTATGTTCGCCACCATCTGGCTGCGCCGACCGCACTGGTCCCCGTCGACAGCCTGCCTGCCACCCTGTCCCTGGCAACCCTTGCCGAACGGCTGCGCCTGATCTGTCTCGGCCTGCTGTACCAGCGCAAAGCCCCCCAGTCTGCCCCTGAATGCGAAAGCATCGAGCAGGTGGGTGGCAAGCTGATGCTGACCTTTTCCAATACGGGTGAGGGCTTGAGACTGGCCCGGGATGACAGCCGGGTTCGCGGCTTTGCCATCTGCGGACCAGACCGGGTGTTCCGGGAAGCCCAGGCCAAGGTTCTCTACGGAGTCCGGGTCATGGTCTGGCATGAGACGATCCCCAATCCTGTGGCGGTCACCTACGGCTTCTACGATCTCCATGGAAGGGCCAACCTGATCAGCAAGGACCACCTGCCCATCGTCCCGTTCCGCTCCGACCAGGAAGAATCTGTCTACGCCCTGCCCCGGGAATGGATGCACTGTGATGACCCAGGCGAATGGCAAGTCTTCACCGGCTCGCTCAAGCTCCGCCTCGAAAAGGCAAACAAGTCCGAGGGCGAAGGCTCCTTGAGCCTGAGCTACCAGACTGAACCCGGCCAGCCCATCGCATTCGGACCCTGGATTGACCGGCCCTCCGATTTTCCGCCGCTCGATCTGTCCCGAGTACCCCGGCTGGCCTTGGATGTCTTCAATCCGGACCTGAAGGAAAAAGGGCTTTCCCTGAAAATTCTGACGATTGTCGCACCAGGGGCCAGGGAAATCGAGACGGCTGTCCAGAAAATCATTCCGGCTCTGCGCTGGCAGACCCTGACTTTTGACCTGCAGCCCTATGCCCAGGAGATCGACCTGGCCCAGGTGATCCGGATCCAGCTGGTCCTGCAGGATAAATCCAGCCGCGGCCAGCTCTACCTGGACCATATCCGCCAGACCTAGCGCAATGGTGACATCCGGGGCGAACTGCTTGCAAGTTGAGCCCTCTTTGTGTAAGATGAAGCCAATTTCCCTGCCAAGATCGGGAAGAGTAAGCCATAAAGCCCCGCCAGAGAGCAAAATCCACCTTGAAGTGCTGCGAGATTTTGCCGGAGTGTGAATGGCCCAAGGTCGCCCGGGAGCAGAACGTCAGGCCGCACGGACAAGACGGCTCTAAAGTGCCCTGCCATTTGCCCAGCTGACCGCTGGCCAGATCCGGCAGGGAAAACTGGTGGTACCACGGAAGACAAACCTTTCGTCCAGTTGTTCCGGCAAACGCCCGGACTGGATGGAAGGTTTTTTGTTTATCGTGGTGTCAGGCACCAGGCTAAGAAATTCGAAGAATTTCCCAGCCTGGTGCCTGACACCACAACCACTCAGGTGACACCACACCCACTCAGGTCAGGAGGAGACGATATGGCGCGTATTGATTCAATCCAGAAGGCATTCGAACCGCAAGCAATGGAGGGCCCGATCTACCAGAACTGGCAGGCCAGGGGCTATTTCTCGCCCCAGCCGGATCCGGCGAAAAAACCGTATACCATTGTCATCCCGCCGCCGAATATCACAGGTCAGTTGCATATGGGCCATGCCCTCGACAATACCCTGCAGGACATCCTGATCCGCTTCAAGCGGATGCAAGGCTATGCCGCGCTCTGGCTGCCTGGCACCGACCATGCCTCGATCGCCACCGAAGCCAAGATCGTCGAAGCGATGCGCCAGGAGGGGATCAGCAAGGAAGACCTCGGCCGGGAGAAATTCCTCGAGCGGGCCTGGGAATGGAAGCGCCTGTATGGCGGCCGGATCATCGAGCAGCTCAAGCGCCTTGGCTCCTCCTGTGACTGGAGCCGCGAACGCTTCACGCTCGACGAGGGTTGCTCCGATGCCGTCCAGGAGGTGTTCATCCGCCTCTATGAACAAGGCCTGATCTATCGCGGCGAGCGGATCATCAACTGGTGCCCGACCTGCCTGACCTCCATCTCCGACGCCGAAGTCGAATATGAAGAAAAGAACAGCCATTTCTATCACCTGCGCTATCCGCTGGTGGAAGGGGAGGGCTATCTGGTCCTGGCCACGACGCGCCCGGAGACATTGCTCGGCGATACGGCTGTCGCAGTCCATCCCGAAGACGAACGCTACCAGCACCTGATCGGCCAGCATGTCCGCCTGCCCCTGACCGGCCGGACCATCCCGATCATCGCCGACACATATGTCGAAAGCGAATTTGGCACGGGTGTCGTCAAGATCACGCCAGCCCATGACCCGAACGACTTTGAAGTCGGCCTGCGCCACAATCTGCCGGTGCTCAATATCCTGACCGAGGATGCCCATATCAATGAGCACGGCGGAGCCTATGCCGGTCTGACCCGCGAAGCCGCCAGAAAGCAGATTCTCAGCGATCTCGAAGCCGAGGGCCTGCTGGAAAAGACCGAGCCACATAAGCACAATGTCGGCACCTGCTATCGCTGCTCGACCGTCGTCGAGCCCCGCGTGTCCTTCCAGTGGTTTGTCAAAATGAAACCTCTGGCCGAGCCGGCGATCGAGGTCGTCAAAAGCAAAGAGACCCGCTTCGTACCCGAGCGTTTTGACAAAACCTATTTCAACTGGATGGAGAATATCCGTGACTGGTGCATTTCGCGTCAGCTCTGGTGGGGCCACCGCATCCCGGCCTATTATTGCCAGGCCTGCGGCCATACCAGTGTCGCCCGCGAAAAACCGGACACTTGCCCAGACTGTGGCAGCATCCACCTCGTCCAGGATGAAGACACCCTCGATACCTGGTTCTCATCAGCCCTTTGGCCGTTCTCGACCCTCGGCTGGCCGCATGACACCGAGGACTTGAAGTATTTTTATCCCACCAGCGTCCTGGTCACCGGCTATGACATCATTTTCTTCTGGGTCGCGCGCATGATCTTCTCCGGCATCGCCCATACCGGCCAGACGCCCTTCCATACGGTTTTCATCCATGGCATCGTCCGTGATGAAAAGGGCCGCAAGATGTCCAAATCTCTGGGCAATGGCATCGATCCGCTGGAAATCATCGATGAACTCGGTGCCGATGCCCTGCGCTATGCCCTGGTCACCGGCAATGCCCCGGGCAATGACTTGCGCTTTTCCAAGGAGAAAATCGAAGCCGGCCGCAATTTCATCAATAAGATCTGGAACGCCTTCCGCTTCGTGGTCATGAATTTCGACGACGAAATGGATTTCTCGGCTGTCTCGCCTGCGGATTATGCCCTCGAGGACCGCTGGATTCTCTCGCGGCTCCAGAGCCTGAAAACCGAAGTGACGACCAATCTCGACAATTACGACCTCGGCGTCGCCCTGGCGAAAATCTACAGCTTCCTCTGGGAGGAATACTGTGACTGGTACATTGAGATCGCCAAGGCTCGCCTCAATGAAAAAGGCTCGCATGGCCGCCTGGTCGCCCAGTCGGTGTTAAACCAGGTCCTGGTCGAAGCCCTGCGCCTGCTGCACCCGTTCATGCCCTTCGTCACCGAAGCCATCCACGGCCATCTGGTCCAGACCGCTGAGTCGATCATGGTCAGCGATTGGCCGGTCCAGGACGATGCCCTGCAATTTCCAGAGGCCGAACGCCAGATGACGATCCTGATGGATGCGGTCCGTGAAATTCGCAATGTGCGGACCAGCATGAATGTACCGCCGTCCAAAAAGGCCAGCATCATCGTCGTTTCCCCAGAAGAATCCACGCGCCTGATGTTTGCGGCCAGCGAAGCTTTCCTGCAGCGCCTGGCCAGCGTCCAGTCGGTCAAGACCCAGGCGGATAAAACCGATATCCCCTCAACGGCTGTCACCGCCATCTTTACAGCGGGTGAAATCTTCATCCCCCTGACCGACCTGATCGACCTTGGCAAGGAAATCGACCGGCTGGAAAAGGAAAAGGCCAATCTTGAAAATGAGGTGGCCCGGGTCAGTGCCAAGCTGGAAAATGCCGATTTCGTCGCCAAGGCACCGGCCAAGGTGATCGACGCCGAACGTGAAAAAATCAGCCGCTACACCGCCATGCTGCACAATGCCAGCGAGCGACTGGCCCAGCTGCGTGCCCTGTGAGTCACGGCATGCCTTGGCAGACCCCTGCCTACCGGCCTGATTTTTCCGGCAATACCGTCCTGGTCACCGGTGGCGCCGCCGGGATTGGCCGTTGCCTGACTCTGAGCTTCGCCCAGGCTGGGGCAGAGGTCATCTTTGCCGACCGTGACCGGGAGGCAGGGGAGGAGACGCTGGCCCTTCTGGCCGAACAGGGTCTGCTGGCCCATTTTATCCAGACCGACCTGTCTGACCAGGCCCAGATCGAACAGCTGGCCTGGCAAACGGTTGCCCTGGCCCCGGCTGGCCTTCATGTCCTGATCCACAATGCAGCGATAGCCAATGCCCATACTGCCCATGTCTTTGGGACAGACCCCGCTGCTTTTGACCAGGTCCTGGCAGTCAATCTGGCTGCCCCCTTTCATCTGACCCGTCTGTTGCAGGCGTCCCTGATCCAGGTGGGCGGTTGTGTGATCCATCTGGCTTCGACCCGGGCTTTCCAGTCCGAACCACAGTCCGAGGGCTATGCTGCCAGCAAAGGTGGCATCGTGGCTCTGACCCATGCCCTGGCCCTCTCGCTGGGTGAGCATGGCATCCGGGTCAATGCCATCGCCCCCGGTTGGATTGACACCACAGAATGGCAGAAGGGGAGGCCCGATCCTGCAAATTGGCCAGACGAGGAACATCGTCAGCATCCAGCCGGCCGGATCGGCCGTCCTGCCGATATCGCCGCCGCCTGCTTTTTCCTGGCCAGCCCGGATGCCGGCTTCATCACCGGCCAGACCCTGGTGGTCGACGGCGGCATGACCCGCAAAATGATTTATCGTTGACTCGAGGATGCAAACCCTCTAAAATGGAAAAGGACCATCAAGCGCCGCTCTTTTGAGCCCGCCTTGACCACCACGAATGCCATGTGAATGGAAACAGGTAAAGGAGATTACTATGCCACTGGTAAACACGACGGAAATGTTCAAGAAAGCCTATGAGGGTGGCTATGCCATCGGTGCTTTCAACGTCAACAACATGGAAATTATTCAGGGTATCACCGAAGCAGCCAAGGAACTCAACGCCCCCCTGATCCTGCAAGTTTCTGCCGGCGCCCGTAAATATGCCAACCACACCTACCTGGTCAAGCTCGTTGAAGCTGCCCTCCAGGTCACCGATCTGCCGATCGCCCTCCACCTCGACCATGGCGACTCCTTCGAGCTTTGCAAAGATTGCATCGACGGCGGTTTCACCTCTGTCATGATCGATGGCTCCCACCACAGCTATGAAGAAAACGTCGAACTGACCAAAAAGGTCGTCGAATATGCCCATGCCCGCGGTGTCACCGTTGAAGCCGAGCTCGGCCGCCTCGCCGGCGTCGAAGACGACGTCAATGTCTCCGCCGAGGATGCCTCCTACACCAATCCCGACCAGGTCGTGGACTTCGTCACCCGCACCGGCTGTGACTCCCTGGCCATCGCCATCGGCACCAGCCACGGCGCCTTCAAGTTCAAGCCCGGCCAGAAGCCCCAGCTGCGCTTCGACATCCTCGAGGAAATCGAACGCCGCCTGCCTGGCTTCCCGATCGTCCTGCACGGCGCCAGCTCCGTCATCCCGGAATTCGTTGACATGATCAATGCCAACGGCGGCAAGATGGACCACGCCATCGGCATCCCGGAAGACATGCTGCGTCAGGCTGCCAAGAGCGCCGTCTGCAAGATCAACATCGACTCCGACCTGCGCCTGGCCATGACCGCCACCATCCGCAAGTACTTCGCTGACAACCCGAGCCATTTCGATCCCCGCCAGTACCTGGCTCCGGCTCGCAAAGCGATCAAGGACATGGTCGCCCGCAAGATCACCAATGTCCTCGGCTGCGACGGCAAGGCCTGATTGTAGCGGCAAAGCCTGATTATCGCGTCGGATGACTGCGCTCAAGCAGCGTGGTCGCCGGCGGGCGATCCCTTCATCTGAGTTCAATTGACTGGCAGACAGCAGACCATGCTGTCTGCCTTTGCATTCTGGGCGAAGCATCTGCTACCATGGAGGTTGCAAGCCTGGGAATTTCGACTGAATTCATTTATCGAAATGTTCGAATATGGTTTACTTGAAGATAATGGTAAAGAGCAATCAAAAACAGGGGTGAACTGATAAGCCCCTTGGCCCCGAGGAGGACACAAGATGCGCAAATGGAAAATGCCCGGTACGGACTGGTGGATATCCGGGATTGTCATGGGCACTGGTAATTTTTGCCAGTACACCGAAGCGGAAGCGCTGCGCCTGATGGACCACTTTGCCGAGCATGATGGCAATCTGCTCGATACGGCCAACAGCTACTGTAAGCAGCGCCCGGACGACCAGAACGTGGCAGAGCAGATCGTTGGCCGCTGGCTGCGCGAATCCTCAGCCGCCAGGGACATGCTGGTCAGCACCAAGGGTGGCCATACCCTGACATCGGATTTTGCCCAGGCGCAGATCGATCATGCGGAGATCGAAGCGGAGCTCAACCAGAGTCTGTCTACCCTGGGCCGCGAGACGATCGACCTGTACTACCTGCATCGCGACGATCCCAGCCAGCCCGTCGCAGCATTGCTGGACATTCTGCGTGATTTTCGCCGCAAGGGTAAAATCCGCTATTTCGGTCTGTCCAATTGGTCGACGGAGCGGCTGCGCGAGGCCATTGCCCTGGAAAAACAGTCCAGTGACCGTGGCCTGGTGGCCATCCAGAACCGTTGGAGCCTGGTTCGCTACAATGACCAGGCAGCCAGCGATCCGAACCTGGTGGCGATGGACTGGCCAGCCTGGGATTTGTTCCGCCAGGAGCAATTGACGGTGATGCCCTATTCATCGCTGGGCAAGGGCTATTTCAGCAAATATCTGCAGAATACCTGTGAATTGACCGAAAAGCTGCGCCGCTATTATGAGAATGACCTGAATAAACAGCGCGCCGAGGCTCTGCGCCTGCTGCAAAAGGAAACCGGCTACAGCATCAGCCAGCTGGTCCTGGCCTGGCTGATGCACCAGCCCCTGCCGGTCTATCCCGTGGCGGCTTTCCGGCGCAACGAACAATTGCACGATGCAGTCGGCGCCGCCGCAATCAACCTTTCCTATGAGATGATCGAGCGTCTCGGTGCCGGCGAGCCCTGGTGAAACGTCGCAGCCATCCGGCTGACGCTTGTCACTGAACCCGGAGGTCCTGCCTGGCAATCCTCTCAGAGCCTGACCCGGCAGCCATGCTCCTTTTGCAGCTCAGCCAGCCGGTTGCACTCCTCGCGCAGCTTGAGCCGGTATTCGCGGCGCAGGAGAGCATTCTCCCATTCCTTTTCCTGGACGACCCCATTGGGGACAAAGGGCGGCACTGGCATGGGCTTGCCCTCGCCATCGACGGCGACAAATAGCAGATAGGCCCGGTTGACCAGCTGCTGATCGCCATTGAGTGCCTCCCGGTAGGTTTCCACCCGGACTTCGATCGAGGTCCGGCCGGTCCAGGTGACCTCGGCCTCGAGGATCAGCAAATCATTGAGAAAAACCGGGGCGATGAATTCCAGGGCATCGACGGTGGCGGTTGTCACTTCACCGGCGGCGTGACGACGAGCGGCTGAGGCGGCCGTCACATCGATCCATTCCATCAGGCGGCCGCCAAACAGCCGGTTGGTATTGTTAACATGAGAATGCATGACGATCTGGACATGAGTGGTGCGCATGAGTGTACCTGCTTTTCTATTCTGGTTTTGCTCCTCTCATTCTAACTGGCTCTCTGCCAGGAGAAAAGACTGGTAACCATCGTTTTCGCTTCGGCGGGCAGAATGTGGTAAGGTCAGATCAGTCATTGACCCAAGCCAGGGAAAGGAATAGCCAGTGGACAGATCATCACGAACGGTCTCGGTACTTCAGCAAGCAAAGCAAGTCCTGCGCAGGCAACTGACTGCGCTCCGGGAACAGATCGACCCAGAGCAGGCTGCGGCCTGGGCTGCAGCCATTGGCCGCCACTTGCTCGGCAGTGAATTACTGGCTTCGCTGGTTCTGGACCGGCAAGACCACACTGTACCGGCCGAACAAGCAAAGCCCGGCATCGGCCTGTTCATCGCCATGCGCCGGGAAGTGGATTTCCAGCCCTTCTGGCAACCGCTGCGCGCACGCGGCCTTAGCTTGTGCTTCCCCCGCATGATCCGGGCCGACGGCCGCACCGATCTTGAATTTCTGGCGATCCCAGGCCAGGCGGACCCCCATGATCATCTCGTGCTGAGCCGCTTCGGGGTCCGCGAGCCTGCACCAGCCAGCGCTGAGAACGGCCTTTCCCCCTGCGATCCCGCCCTGATCTTGCTGCCTGGCCTTGGCTTCGACCCCCGGGGCAATCGCCTGGGCTGGGGCCAGGGCTACTATGACCATTATCTGGCCCGGCGTCTGGCCAGACCGCGGCAGGACCCATCCAGCCGGCCGCTTTTGATCGGCGTTGCCTATCCCTTCCAGATCCTGGACCGGATTCCTGCCGGAGACCAGGACATTCCCGTTGACTATCTGCTCAGCCCGGCTGGCCTGGTCCAAACCAGTGGCACAAGCATCCCAGGAGGTATTCCATGATGAAACTGACCATACTCGGCGCTTCAGGTGCTTTCCCGGCGCCCGGGACCGCAACCTCCGGCTATCTGCTCGACATAGACGGCCACCACGTCCTGATCGATTGCGGCAGTGGTGTCTTGTCCCGCCTGCAGGAGCATATCCGGCTCGACCAGCTCGAAGCAATCATCCTGACCCATTTGCATGCTGACCATACCAGCGACATCGGGGTGCTCAAGTATGCCATGGACCTGGGCCGGAAATTCGGCCAGCCGATCGGCAAGATCCCGCTTTGGGCACCGGCCACGCCGCAGCCCCTGGCGGTCGCCCTCGAAAGCCCAGACAATTTCGAGCTGCACACCCTCAGGGACGACCAGTCTTTCGCGCTGTTTGGCGCGACCATCCGCTGCTTTGCCACCCAGCACCCCTTTGAAACATACGGCCTGCGGATCGAAAAGGATGGCAAAGTCCTGGCCACCACGGCGGATACCATACCATGCGCCAACCTGGCACCCCTGCTGCGCTCGGCCGATCTGGCCCTGATGGATGCCGGATCCCTCGAGCGCTTGCGCACGCCGGCCATGGTCCATCTGACGGCAGCCGAATGTGGCCGGATCGCCGCCGACAACCAGGTCCATCGCCTGCTGCTGATCCATTTGCTGCCGTTCTTCGATCCCCAGGAGTCCCTGGCCGAAGCCAGGATGCATTTTCCTGGCGCTGAAATCGCCCTGCCTGGCCGGACCTATGCCATCTGATAAGAAAAAACTTGACAACAGGGGTTTGATTTGTGAAAAGCGTCAGGTCTGCGGATGCTTTGCACCCGTGACCTTTATGGTTACAATAGAGAGATACTAAAAGAGAATGAGGTAAGTCCCATGCCAGATTCAAACAAGCAGACCGCCGTGATCACCGTCGTCGGCCAGGACCGGGTCGGCATCATTGCCCGCGTGGCCACGGAACTGGCAGCTTTGTCGGTCAATATCAATGACATTTCCCAGACCATCCTCCAGGATGTCTTCACCATGATCATGCTGGTCGACTACAGCACAATGCCGATCGACATCAAGGAGCTGGCCAGCCGCATGGAGGCGCTCGGTGACGAGCTGGGCCTGGCGATCCGTGTCCAGCATTCCGACATTTTCAAGGCCATGCACCGCGTCTGAGCCAATCTATGATAGTGATGGGGAAATACCATGTTTAATGATTTCGAAATCCTGGAAACCCTCAGCATGTTTCGTGAGCAGCACCTCGATGTGCGCACGATCACCATGGGGATCAACCTGCTCGACTGTGCCTCGGATTCATCCGAAAAGGCCTGCCAGCGCATTTACGACAAAATCTGCCGCAAGGCGGAAAATCTCGTCAAGACCGGCGAGGACATCAGCCGTGAATTCGGCATACCGATCATCAATAAGCGGGTCTCCGTCACCCCGATCTCGATGGTGGCAGCATCAGGGGACTCCCATGACTATACGATGTATGCCCGGGCTCTGGACCGGGCTGCCGAGAGGATCGGGGTCAATTTCATCGGCGGCTATTCGGCCCTGGTCCACAAAGGCTTCACCGATGCCGACCGACGTTTGATCGAATCGATACCCGAGGCTCTTTCGACGACCCATCTGGTTTGTTCCTCCGTCAATCTGGCCACCTCGCGCACGGGAATCAATATGGACGCCGTACGCCTGATGGGCACGATCATCAAGGACCTGGCTGCGAAAACAGCCGCGCAGGACGCGTTTGGCTGTGCCAAGCTGGTCGTCTTTGCCAATGCCCCGGAGGACAACCCCTTCATGGCCGGCGCCTTCACCGGTCCGGGTGAGCCCGAGTGTGTGATCAATGTCGGCGTCAGCGGCCCCGGTGTGGTCAAGACCGCCCTCGAATCCACCCGCGGCCAGGATCTCGAGCATGTCGCCGAGACCATCAAGCGCTCCGCGTTCAAGATCACCCGGGTTGGCCAGCTGGTCGCCCGCGAGGCCAGCAAACGCCTTGGGGTGCCATTTGGCATCATCGACTTGTCCCTGGCCCCGACTCCGGTGGTCGGCGACTCGATTGCCCGCATCCTGGAGGAATTCGGCCTGGAAACTGCCGGCGCCTGGGGCACAACTGCCGCCCTGGCCATGCTCAACGATGCCGTGAAAAAGGGTGGCACCATGGCCTCCTCTTATGTCGGTGGCTTATCCGGGGCCTTTATCCCAGTCAGTGAGGACGAAGGCATGATTGCCGCTGTCGAGCTGGGTGCCCTCAGCCTGGAAAAGCTCGAAGCGATGACCTCGGTCTGCTCGGTCGGGATCGACATGGTCGCCATTCCCGGCGACGTGCCCGCGACCACGATTTCCGCCATCATTGCCGACGAAATGGCGATCGGCACCTTCAACAATAAGACAACTGCGGTACGCATCATTCCGGTCCCTGGCAAGACGGTCGGCGACAAGGTCCATTATGGCGGTCTTCTCGGCTCCGCACCGATCATGGCAGTCAATCCCGCATCATCGGCGGCCTTCATTGAACGGGGCGGCCGGATTCCGGCTCCCATCCACAGCATGCGGAACTGACCCA
>CAZCMX010000014.1:18001-43565 GCA_964499985.1 uncultured Mageeibacillus sp. | reverse complement strand
CTAGAGCCGATTTTCCATCCTGATAGGCCTGGTGATTGATCAGAAAAAAACCAGCCAGGACAACGGCAAAACCCATGAGCTTTGCCAGGGTCAGTCTTTCCCGGAAGAGAAGCGGCGACAGGACCATGACAATCATGGGACCACAGTAATAGGCCAGGGTGGCCAGGCTGACGCCGATCTGCGTACTGGGCAGGGCAATCTGGCTGGCCACAATGCCATTGGAGCCAAGGAGCAGCAAGGCCAGGATAGATTTGAAATAGGCTTTTTGTATCGTCGATTCTCTCCAAATGTAATCAGACCATCCTGATGGACATGATCAGTTGATAACCAGTATCATCCGGTACTCCCTCCAGTTGTTCTCAGGATTACACTGAATGGATAGGAGGGTCACGAGTATGATCCAGAAAATTATTCCAAATCTATGGTTTGATGGCAATGCCAGCGAAGCGGTAGACTTTTATGTCGCCGCGTTTCCCGATAGTCAAATTCTAAGTAAAGCGTATTACCCCCAAAGCCCCGCCGAGGGCCTGGCTGATTTCCAGCTCGATTTGGCCGGCAAAGTCCTGACGGTCGAATTTGAGCTGGGGCAGCAGCCCTTTGTCGCGATCAATGCCGGGCCTGAGTTTTCCTTCAATCCCTCGATCTCTTTCATGGTGAATTTTGATCCAGCCCGGGATGAAAAGGCGGCGGAGCATCTGGATGAGCTGTGGCAGAAATTGAGTGCTGGCGGCGACATCCTGATGCCGTTGGACAGCTATCCATTCAGCCAGCGCTATGGCTGGGTCCAGGACCGCTACGGCCTGACCTGGCAACTGATCCTGACCGATCCCAGTGGTGAGCCCCGTCCATTTATCATCCCCTCGCTCCTTTTTGCCGGCGACAAAGTCAATCGCGCCGAGGAGGCGATCCATTTCTACACCTCTGTTTTTAAGGACGCCAAAGAGGGGCTATTGGCACGATATGATGAAGCTACCGGACCGGCCCAAGCAGGGTCCCTGATGTTTGGTGAATTCAATCTGGCAGGCCAGTGGTTTGCGGCAATGGATTCTGGAGTCGAAAAGGATCTGTCCTTCAACGAAGCAGTCTCCTTCCAAGTCAGCTGCCAAGGTCAGGCGGAAATCGACTATTTCTGGGAAAAATTAGCTCATGATCCCATTTTCAACCAGTGTGGCTGGTGCAAGGATCAATTTGGCCTGAGCTGGCAAATCGTACCCGCAAATATGGGCGAGCTGATGGAAAAGCCTGGTGCATTTGCCAGACTGATGGAGATGAAGAAGATCGTGATCGCAGATTTCTAAGTGGCTGGTTTTTGACAATTTTTCGTGATTCTTTTGTATGACCTGGCGCTGGTTCTGAGTAAAATCTGGCCATCAGGATCTATTGGCGGATCCGTATGGCAGATAAAAACAGTTCTGGCGGGACATGCAAATGAAATACAAGCGCGAATTTATCGGCGAATTTATTGGCACCTTTATTTTGGTTTTATTTGGCTGTGGTTCGGTAGCGGTGTCGGTGCTTTTCAATGCTCATCAGGGCTTGTTGCAAATTGCACTGGTCTGGGGTTTTGGCGTCAGCCTGGCTATTTACGCAACTCGCCACCTATCGTGTGCCCACCTCAATCCGGCTGTGACTCTGGCCCTGGTAACGGGCAAACGAATGCAAGCGCGAAAAATGCCGACATATCTGTTGGCCCAATTCCTGGGGGCAATCGCGGCCGGACTCCTCCTCTACGCGCTCTTCTCCCCTTCGATTGCAGCCTTCGAACAGACGCAGCAGATTGTCCGCGGTTCGCCAGAGTCCACTCAAGTGGCCAAGATATTTGGCGAATATTATCAGCTTCCTGGTAATCCGGCGGTCGTGTCCCTGCCCTTGGCTGCTGCCGTGGAGGCCCTGGGCACGTTCCTGTTGGTCTTGATGGTCTTTTCGCTGACCGAGGGCTGCAATCTGGGCCGACCGGATGACAATCTGGCACCCATTTTCATCGGTCTGACGGTCACCTCTGTCATTTCTCTTTTGGGCCCTCTGACCCAAGCTGGCTTGAATCCCGCCAGAGACCTGGGGCCGCGACTGGTTGCAATGATTTTTGGTTGGGGGCTGGCTGCCCTGCCTGACAAACAGGGGGGCTTTTTCTGGGTCTATATCCTTGCTCCAATCGTGGGCGGTCAAATCGCCAGCCTGTTTTTTACCAAGGTTCTGGAACCCAGTATGCATCGCAAGCAAGATTCTTGCTCCTGCGTAACAAATAAAGATGAGGTGTCTCAATGAATGCGAAATTGATTTTTGTCGGCGGTTTTCTGGGTGCAGGCAAAACGACCTTACTCTGGGAATGCGCCAGGCGGTTGTCGGACAGTGGTCAAAAGATCCAGCTGATCACCAATGATCAGGCGTCAGAACTGGTGGACACCGCTTTTCTTGAGCGGATCAACGGCAGAGTCTCCGAGGTGAGCGGCAGCTGTTTCTGCTGCAATTTCAACGGCCTGGCCGGAGCTATCGCGACGCCCGGACCAGATGGATATGCCGACATTATCATCGCCGAACCAGTCGGCAGCTGCACCGACCTTTCGGCGACCCTGGTCCAGCCGCTGAAGGAGCTCTATGGGGCGGATCTGCAGATTGCCCCGCTATCTGTGCTGGCTGATCCCTGGCGACTGTCAGAAATCCTCGAAGGCAGAACCTCCGGACTGCACGAGAGCGCAGCTTATATTTTCCGCAAGCAGCTGGAAGAGGCTGATTTGATCGTCATCAGCAAAAACGACCTGCTCACGGCTGATGCACTGGAACGTCTGGTCAGCCAGGTCGAAAAGCAATGGCCGCTTGCCAAGGTTCTGACCGTCAGCTCAGTGACCGGCCAGGGACTGGATCACTGGCTTCATGAGGTGATGGGCAGTACGCAAACGGGCACCCATCTTGCTGAGGTCGACTACGACATCTATGCCGAAGGTGAGGCTGTCCTGGGCTGGCTCAATGTCAGTTACCAGCTGACAGGCAAAGCAGCAGTCGACTGGGATGCCTTTACCCAATCGTTCCTGCAAAATCTCGAAAAACGTCTGGCCGAAAACCAGATGTCTATCGGCCACATCAAGGTGTTCCTGGAATCCGGCAGCCAATATACGATTGGCAATCTGACCGGCGGCGCCGAGCCGCTTTGTTTCCGCAGTACGGCTGGCAGGAGCAGGTCAGCCCGGTTCACCGTCAATGCCAGAGTCCAGATGAGCCCGCAGGAGCTGGAAGATCTGGTGACTGATGTGTTAATGAAGGCAGTAGGCTCAGGTGTCACAGTCGAAACCATCCAGCTCAATAGCCTGAGTCCCGGCCGGCCCAATCCAACCCATCGCTATGATCATGTGGTTTGATCTGATCATTGCGAGCCCGCAGGCGTGAAGTCATTGCCCGGCTGCTGGTTCCAGCGGATCGTTTCGCCATCGCTGGTGGCGACGATCGTGCCCTGCTGGTCTGTCCGGTACAGGTCGGCGCCAGTTTCCTGGATCCGGCTCAGCGCATGCTCACCAGGATGGCCATAGTCATTGTCGGCGCCACAGGAAATGACCACCGCGCTAGGCTGGACCTCGGCGAGCAGGGCGCGCGAGTTGCTGCCATTGCTGCCATGATGAGCGGCATAGTAGACATCCGCAGTCAGGTCCTGCTCCAGCATCCGCTGCTCAGCATCGGCTGTTGTGTCACCCATGATGACCATGCGAGTCTGGCCAAACTCGACCCGGATCGCCAGCGAATCGTCATTTTCATCCGGATTGCCATAGGTGTCTGGCGCGATGAACGTCACAAGCGCCTCACCGATGGGAAAAGACTGGCCGGCGATTGGAACGGTCTCTGGAATCCTTTGTTCCTGGATAAATGACTTGAACGACTGGTAGACGCGGGAATCCGTCGCATAGTCCGCATCATAGACCTGCCGGACCGGAAAAGCGTGGAGAATACCGACCAGGCCGTTCAGATGATCGGCATCGTAATGGGAGGAGATCAGCACGTCGACCTGGTCAATCGCCAGTGCTTTCAGGTAGGCGACCACAAACGACGCTGTTTCTCGTCCGCCGCCGTCAAAGACCATGACCTGGTCATTGACCTCGAACAGCACGGCAGATCCCTGGCCTACATCGAGGAAATGAACCGTCATCTCGCCAGTAATCGGTTCGGTGGCTGTTTCAGGATGTGCTTGGGATGATTCTGACCCAGCATCTATGGGTTCATCTGTTGACGCTGCCTGCGGGCTCAGATCAATTCGATCACAGCTCGTGAGCAAGCCGGTTAGCAAACGGCTGGGGGAAACCGGTCCACCCAGGGCAATCAAAAGGACCAGGATGATCAGGGCAGGTCTCATGCGTTTCAATCAGCAACCTCGAACAATGGATGGCATCATGATAACATGACTATATCCCAACAGGAGCAGCCAGCCATGATCATCAAACAGCTAACGACCCATGAAATCAGCGAGGTCTATCATCGTCATCTCAAGTACGACTTCCCGGACAACGAGCGCAAGCCGCTTTTTGTCATGAAAAACCTGGCGAAGCGGAACCTGTACCTCTGCTACGGTTTATATGACAGCACCGACAAGAGCCTGAAGGCCTATGCCTTCCTGGCCCGGGCCGAGCAGGGCAACAGTCTGCTGCTTGACTATTTCGCTGCGGTCGCCGATGCGCGAGGCCTGGGCTTTGGCAGCTTGCTGCTGCAGGGACTGTCCAGCGAATTGACCGCTACGGCCGGCATTCTGGCGGAGGTTGAGCATGCTGCGGATGGCCGGGATGCGGCTGAAAGGCAGACCCGGCAGCGCCGGATCGATTTTTACTGCCGCAATGGTTTCATCCACAGCCATGTGTCCGGCCTGATTTTTGGAGTCCACTATGATATCGTTTATTTGCCGATCCAAAAGCCAGCCGATGATGCCTTCATTCTGTCTGAACTGGCGGAACTGTACCGGACAATGCTGCCGAAATTCATGTTCGAGGCGAATGTCCACCTGGAAATCCAAAGTGGCCGCGCAGATCCCGAACAAGAAAGTGACACTTGATGCACCAACAAGCCATCATCGATATCCATACCCATGTCTTTCCGGAGAAAATTGCCCAGCTGGCGGTTGCCTCGATCAGTGATTTCTACCAGATCCCGATGGTCAGTCCGGGTACTGTCAACGGTTTACTCGCCGCGAATGAAAAGGCGGGCATCGCTTTCAGTGTCGTCTTTTCAACCGCAACCAGGCTGGAGCAAGTCGAGTCGATCAATCGTTTCATGGCCGAATGCCAGCAGGTGCCTGCCCTGATCGGCTTTGGCACCATGCATCCTGATATGTCCAGGACCGACATCCATGACACGCTGGAGACCATCCTCGGCAATGACCTGCGCGGGATCAAGATGCACCCGGATTTTCAGCAATGTGAAGCTGATTCGCCATTCATGCATGAACTCTGCCAGCAGCTGCAGGGCCAGCTGCCGATCCTGATGCATGCTGGTGATCCGCGCTATGACTATTCCCATCCGAAACGGATCCGCAATCTGGCGCTCGCTTTTCCGGATACCCAGATCATCGCCGCTCATTTTGGCGGCTGGAGCCAGTGGCCGGAGGCGATCGAGTCGCTGGCCGGACTGCCCAATATCTTTGTCGATACGAGCAGTTCCCTGCCCTTCATGCAGACAGAAGAGATCCTGCGCCTGATCGATGCCTTTGGGATCGACCGGATCCTGTTTGGCTCCGATTACCCGATGTGGCAGCCGGCCGATGAGGTCCGACTGATCGAAGCCTTGAACCTGTCAGCAGCTGAAAAGCACGCCATTTTCTGGGACAACAGCGCCCGGCTGCTCGGGCTGGTCTGAATCTATCCGTCTTTAGAGGCTGACCATCCGCCGAATGGCCTTTTGCTCCAGGAGATGCTGGACGATTTCCGCCTTGCGCAACAGGGACAGGTCATCGAGCCAAATCTCGATCCGGACCAGGCTGGGGTCTTCGGAATCCAGCATCTGGATGCTCTTGACTGAAGCGTGGAGGGACTCGATCAACTGGACAATTTTCAGGATATCATGATTGTCGCTGCGCAGGTCCACGACCAGGCTATTGGGCTCATGCTGGTATTTTCGAACAGATGCAAATTCGAATTTCTTGAAAATCATCAGGGTGGCAAGGGTGGCTGCGGTGCCAATCATGGCGCCACTGTAAAAACCAATGCCACTGGCCAGGCCGATGCAGGAGACCGCCCATAAGCTGGCCGCTGTTGTCAGCCCTTTGACCGTATTGCCGTCCCGGATGATTGTGCCAGCACCGAGAAAACCAACCCCGCTGATCACCTGAGCCCCCAAGCGGGCCGGATCCAGATTGGTCGGGCCGGAATATTTCATGAAGATGAATTCAGAGGTCAACATCACGAGGCAAGATCCGACGCCTACCAGAATATGCGTTCTGAAGCCGGCTGGCCGACCGGAGTGTTCCCGTTCAAACCCAATCAGGCCGCTGAGCAAGATGGCCAGGCCTAACCGGGCTAGCAGCGAAAGCAGCAAATTCCAGTCCACATTCAATGAGAAAACAAACCAATCACCCAGCAAGACAAGGCCCTCCCATACGACAACAATCAATCGCTTCCATCAGGAAATAATCGTTTAAATGTTGGTCTATTCTAATCCAATTATGCCCCAGGATCAATGATGCCCGGTTGATAATTGTGCATGATTCACAATTCCAATACCCATTTCCGGCTAAAATGCCGATATTTCTCCATGATTGACAGCACGAGCACCCAATGCTAAGATCGAATTCGTAAACGTTTTCGGTGCTTAATGGAGCCGGACCGTTTCCGCCTTTTTTCCGCGCAACGAGGGTTCTTGCACAATCATTTTTGCGTCGGAAACGACAACTGAATCAGAGGGTTCAAGTCCAGAACCATCTAAGGGCCAAGGCAAAAAGCCTATGATTTCTGGACCATTGAGTTTGCAAGAGAAATGAGCAAGCTTTCCGTGTTTGAGAAGAACCTGGTTGACTTTGCTTGCCTTACCGACAAGCGTGTGGTGCCAGGTCTTCACGCGCTTGTCGTTTGTTTTGCAGCACCCATCGTACCCTTTGTCCAGAAACTTGATGTGGCACCTGTCCGTCGCGAAGCAGGCGCTTGTTGAGAGGATACCGCCCAGAAAAACCAGATCGGAGAAAGAGGAACATGATGAAAGTCACCAATCTTGAAGAATTGCATATCCGAATGGCCCAGATCAGGGAAGCCCAGAAACAATTTGCGACTTACTCCCAGGCCCAGGTCGACGAAATTTTCCGGCAAGCCTCCAAGGCAGCGAACCAGGCCCGGATCAGCCTGGCCAAGATGGCTGTCGCAGAAACAGGTATGGGTATTGTCGAGGACAAGGTCATCAAGAACCATTTCGCCTCGGAGTACATTTACAACCAGTACAAGGATGACAAGACCTGCGGGGTCATCGACCAGGATCACGCTTTCGGCATCACCAAAATCGCCGAGCCGGTCGGTGTTGTCGCAGCCATCATTCCGACCACCAATCCAACCTCCACGGCGATCTTCAAATCACTGATCGCCCTGAAAACCAGAAACGGGATCATGTTTTCCCCCCATCCGCGGGCTAAAAATTGCACGATCGAAGCGGCCCGCATTGTCCTCGAAGCTGCGGTCAAAGCCGGTGCCCCGGAAGGAATCATCGGCTGGATTGACCAGCCCTCGGTCGAGCTGTCCAATACCGTCATGCAGCTATGTGACCTGACCCTGGCCACCGGAGGGCCCGGCATGGTCAAGGCAGCTTACTCCTCGGGCAAGCCGGCGATTGGTGTCGGGGCCGGCAATACACCGGCGATCATTGACGAAACGGCCCACCTGAAAATGGCGGTCAGCTCGATCCTGCTGTCCAAGAGCTTTGACAATGGCGTCATCTGTGCGTCTGAGCAGTCGGTCCTGGTCCTGGATGAGGTCTATGCTGCAGTCCGGCAGGAATTTGTCGAACGCGGAGCCTATCTGCTCGGGGTGGACGAGGTTGACGCGGTCCGGAAGATCATCCTGGTCAATGGCAGCATCAATGCCAAAATCGTCGGGCAGTCGGCAGCTACGATCGCGGCCATGGCGGGTCTGTCAGTGCCCGAGGAAACAAAAGTCCTGATCGGTGAAGTGGAATCGGTTGAACTCGATGAGCCCTTCAGCCATGAAAAGCTATCACCCGTCCTGGCCATGTACCGGGTTGGCAGCTTCGCTGAAGCTTTGGACAAAGCCGCGCGGCTGGTCGAATTGGGGGGCATGGGCCATACCTCGGTTCTCTACACTGATCCGATCAAGTCCAAGGACCGGGTCGAAGCCTTCGGGGCCCGGATGAAAACCGGACGCACCATCATCAATATGCCCTCTTCTCACGGCGCGATCGGCGACCTGTACAATTTCAAGCTGGCTCCCTCGCTGACCCTCGGCTGCGGCAGCTGGGGTGGCAATTCCATTTCCGAAAATGTCGGGGTCAAGCATCTGATGAATGTCAAGACGGTCGCCGAGAGGAGAGAAAACATGCTGTGGTATCGCGTGCCGAACCGGGTCTATTTCAAATCAGGCTGCCTGGGTGTGGCGATCAGGGAATTGAAGGATCTGGGCAAAAAACGGGCATTCATCGTCACAGATAAGGTTCTTTATGATCTGGGCTATGCCGATACCGTGATCAGCCAGCTCGAGGACATGGACATGGCCGTCAAGGTGTTCTCCGACGTCGAGCCGGATCCGACCCTGGCGATCGCCCGCAAAGGCGCGGCGGATATGCAAAGCTTCCAGCCCGATGTCATTCTTGCCCTGGGCGGTGGCTCGCCGATCGATGCGGCCAAGATCATGTGGGTGATGTATGAGCATCCGGAAATCGAATTTGAAGATCTGGCCATGCGCTTCATGGATATCCGCAAACGCGTCTTCGCCTTCCCGGCCATGGGCAAGAAAGCATCCTTTGTCGCGATCCCGACCACGGCCGGCACTGGCTCCGAGGTGACCCCCTTCGCGGTCATCACCGATGAGAAAACCGGGATCAAATATCCGCTGGCAGACTATGAACTGACGCCAGGCATGGCGATCATCGATACCGAGCTCATGATGGCGATGCCCAGGGGATTGACGGCCGCATCCGGTATCGATGCCCTGACCCATGCTCTGGAGGCATATGTGTCGGTGCTCGCTTCGGAATTCACCAATGGCCAGGCGCTCGAAGCGATCCGTCTGATCTTCAAATACCTGCCCCAGGCCTATGCCGAAGGCACGACGAATATCAAGGCCCGCGAAAAAATGGCCCATGCTTCGGCCATGGCTGGCATGGCCTTTGCCAATGCCTTCCTCGGTATCTGCCATTCCATGGCCCATAAGCTGGGGGCCACCCACAAGCTGGCCCATGGCGTCGCCAATGCCCTGCTGATCGGCGAAGTGATCCGTTTCAATGCCGTGGATGATCCGAGGAAGCAGGCCGCCTTCCCGCAATACAAGTATCCCAATGCCAAATGGCGTTATGCCCGGATCGCAGACTATCTGCAGCTGGGCGGGGAAACAGATGAAGCCAAGGTGGAGCTCCTGATCGAGGCGATCGAAGACCTCAAGGCCAAGGTGGGGATCCCGAGGTCCATCCGTGAAGCCGGCGTGTCCGAGCATGCGTTCCTGGCCTCGCTGGATGAAATGAGCGAACAGGCCTTCGATGACCAGTGCACCGGTGCCAATCCGCGCTATCCGCTCATCTCGGAACTCAAGGCTCTGTATATCCAGGCCTTTGGCTGAAAATCGCCAGTCACTTGCTGGCAGACGGAGAAGTCCGTATACTTTGATTATTGAATAAGTTGTCTTTCGAGTTGCCCTGCCTAAAGTCTCAGAAACGATGGCAGTCAACCAATGGGCCGGCTGAGAAATCGACCGACCTCCCGTTTGGAAAGAAAGGCTGGCCTGGTTGCCAACAACCGGTCTGCTTTTACTGCGGACCGGTTTTTCTTTTCGGGCTGCACTTGGGCCGGGTGCTTGAAATTCAGCAATTCATCGCCGAACCACAGGCAAAAGAAATTGAATCAGAGGAGATGAAGGCATGAAAAACAAAAAACTGTTCCTGGTCCTGACTACCTTCCTGGTCCTGGTCCTGGCGACCAGCTGTGCCGCAGCCCCAACGACTGTCGCAACGACTGCGGCCGCCCCGGTCACCACCACCGAAGCGACCACCACCGCTGCAACAGAGACAACCGCCAAGCCTGAGCCAGCGGTCAAAGAGCTGATCCTGGCCACCACCACCAGCACCCAGGACAGTGGGCTCCTGGACTATCTAATCCCGATATTCGAAGAAAAGACTGGCTATAAGATCAAGACCATTGCCGTCGGCACCGGCCAAGCGCTGGAGCTGGGGGCCCGCGGCGAAGCGGATGTACTGCTGACCCATGCCCCAGCCAGCGAAAAGCCGCTGGTTGAGGCTAAACAGGTCGTCAACTACCAGCTCGTCATGCACAACGACTTCATCGTGCTCGGACCAGCAGCCGATCCAGCAGGAATCAAAAGCCTCGAGGCTGTCACCGCTGCTTTCAAGGCCATCGCTGACAAAAAAGCCGTCTTCATTTCCCGCGGCGACAAGTCCGGCACCCATACCAAGGAGCTCTCGATCTGGAAGGCAGCCGGTCTCGAAACACCGAGCGGCACCTGGTACCAGGAGAGCGGCCAGGGCATGGGCCAGACTCTGACGATTGCCAATGAAAAAGAGGCCTATACCTTGAGCGACCGGGCGACCTACCTGGCCCAGAAGGCCAATCTCAAGCTCGAGATTCTCAACCAGGGCGCCAAGGAGCTCCTGAACATCTACCATGTCATGCAGGTGAATCCGGAGCAATTCCCGATGGTCAATGCCGAGGGGGCCAAAGCATTTGTCGATTTCATGATCGATCCGGCCACTCAGGCTTTGATTGGTGAGTTTGGGGTCGACAAATACGGCGAACCGCTGTTCTTCCCGGATGCGGGTCAGTAAAATAAGATCAGCTGGTTCTGATCCTTTTGCACCCCGATCCACAAGCCATTTGATGAAAACTGACGGGAGTGGTTGACCTATCGACTTGATTTACAATGGCCTGGTCGAAGCTGTCCGCTTGATAGTGAGTGGTGACGCCGAAGTGTTCGGCGTCACCCTTTTGACCCTGTTCGTCTCAGGTTTGGCAACCCTGATCAGCCTCTTGATCGGTATGCCGCTGGGGGTCCTGCTCGGGCTGGTCCGGTTCCGCGGCCGCCGCCTGGTGGTCAGCCTGGTCAATACGGGCATGGGCATGCCCCCGGTGGTCGTCGGTCTGTGGGTGAGCATCTTCCTCTGGCGCAGTGGTCCTCTGGGCACCCTGCGCCTGATCTATACCCCGGCGGCCATCATCATTGCCCAGACCGTCATCGCCACCCCGGTCATCACCGGGTTCACGATCGCTGCCGTCCAGCACCTGTCACCGAAATTGCGGCTGCAGATCCTCGCCCTCGGTGCCTCCCGCTGGCAATTCCTCTGGACCATCCTGCGCGAGTCCCGCCTGGCTCTGATGGCCGCGGTGATTGCCGGATTTGGCAGTATTATTTCCGAGGTCGGTGCTTCGATGATGGTTGGCGGCAATATCAAGGGCTATACCCGCGTCCTGACGACCGCGACCTCGATGGAGGTCTCGAAAGGCAATTTCCCGGTGGCCGTGGCCCTCAGTGTCATCCTGATTGCCTTTGCCTTTGGCGTCACCTATTTGCTGACACTCATCCAGCAATGGGAACGCAAGGACCAGAGCCTGCAACCGCCAGCTCCGGTTGCCGGTGATTTACGGCCGGTCCAGCCGCCAGAAAAGGAGCCCCAAGCATGAAGCCAGATGTTCTGGTATCCGTCCGGGATCTGGTCTGGCAGAAGTCCGGCCGTACGATTCTCAATATTCCCCAGTTCGAAATCCGGGCCAATGAAGTCACTGCTCTGGTCGGTCCCAATGGGGCTGGCAAGAGCAGCCTTTTGAAAATCCTGGCCTTTTTAGAACAGCCGGATGCAGGCGAAATCCAGTTTCGTGAGCAGCCCGTTGTCGATCAGCATCTGGCGATCCGGCGCAAAATGGCGATGGTTTTCCAGGAACCCCTATTGCTGTCCGGATCGGTGTACCGGAATGTCGCCCAGGGACTTTTATACCGCGGGTATGGCAAAAAGGAGATTGAGCAGCGGGTTCATCATTGGCTGGATGCCTTTGGCATCGCCCATCTCGTGAAGCGCAACCAGAAATACTTGTCGGGAGGCGAGGCCCAGCGAGTCAGCCTGGCCCGGGCGCTGGCCGTCGAACCGGAAATCCTGTTTCTCGACGAGCCCTTTGCCGCCCTCGACCAGCCGACCCGCCAGTCGCTGGCCGAAGACATTGGCCGGGTGATTCGTGAACGCCAGATCGCTGCGGTTTTTGTCACCCATAATGTAGAAGAGCTATCGCTGTTCACGGACCGGATCTGCGTCATGGACCAGGGCGTATTGGTCCAGTCAGGTTCCCCTGAGGACATCTTCAACCGTCCGGCCAATCCGACCACGGCCAGACTGGTCGGCGTGGAGAACATTCTGCCGGGCCGGATCCTGGGCCCTGGACACCAGGCGGATTATCAGGCCATCGAGGTCCAATCCCTAACCCTGCAAACGGAGCACAGAGGATTGGCAGCCGGGACCGGTGTCCACCTGTATATTCGGCCGGAAGCCATCCTGCCTGCCGACGGAACTGCAAAAATCAACACATTTTCTGGGATCATCGAAAAAACCGTCTCATTGAGCAGCCAGTACAAGCTGGTCGTCCAGTGCGGCTTCCCCCTGACCATCCTCGTCAGCAAAGGCACCCATGCCCTACAGGATGTCAGGCCGGGGTGTGAGATCCGGTTCCATCTGCCGCCCGATAAAATCCATCTCGTGCCCTGCGAGGAAAACTAAATCCTTCCTCCTGGGCGTGGTAAACTTGAGAGAGCAGGAGTACCGTCTGAAAAGACACCCTTGAGGAGACCTAAACTTATGAAACTCAGTGCCCGGAATCAACTCAAAGGTCAGAAGCCTATGCGGTGATCAAGGCCACATCCGTCATGATCGGTGTGGACGAATAGGGCGACAATCTTAGAGCGCCTGTTCCCAGTTGGCCATCGAGACTGTCGTGTCGATGAAAGGTTCAATCTGGCTCCAGCTGGCGACCCGGATCACGTGATCCGGCAGAGGCTTGCGATTGTACGAACAATCGATCAGTAAAACTGGAATGTTACTGGCGGCCAAAGCCACCGCATTTTCGTAGCGATCTTCGATGAACCAGTCGCAGCGCAGCTGTTTTGCTGTTGCCACTTTTTCAGTGCTGCCCAGTAAGGTCAGGCTGTCGTGAGGAATGTCATATTTCTTGAACCATTCCAGGCTGACCTGCTGCATCGCTGCAGTCCGGGCCGTGATGAAATGGATATGATGCTGCTTGAAAAGCCGGTTGATCACCAGTTGAGCGCCCGGTCTGATCTGGGCCTCCCTGTGCAGCGTTTCACCCAGACGATCATAAAAGACATCGCTTTCCTGCCGGCTGACCCCGAGCACCTCATGATAATCATAAGCGAATATTGCCTCCTCATGCACAGCAGTCCCAAAATACGTATTGGTCCGGTGCAACCATTAAAAAGCACGCAACAACCAGGTAAAATCTGTCTCGCTGATCTCGTCTACGTTAACCGCCTTTGGCCCGCACGTATTCAATCGCTTCCTTGCCGGTCAGATGCTCGATGTCGATGGCCATGATCAGGGCATGGTCGCAGCGGGCGATCTCCTGGGCTTTCACCTCGGCGGGCTGGTCGCCAGAATATTTTTCGACCAGGGCCGTAAAGGCTGCCAGCCTTTCCTCCCCCTCGACGATCCGGGCCTGGCCAAAAGCGATGGCACTGCGAAAATATGTGGTATATTCGGCGCTGACAATCGTGTCTTCATCGATCACCGTGAACGATACCTTGGGATTTTTCAGAATGGCATCCACCTTGTGCCCGGCCTTCGCCGAATGGAAATAGATCTTGCCGTTGAAATAGACAGGGCTCACTGGCACGGCATAGGGATAGCCATCATCGCCGTGGCAGGCCAGGACACCGTTGGTGCAGCGGTTCAGCACCGCTGCCGTGTTTTCCGCTGACAACAGTTGCTTATTCCGTCTCATTTCTCGAAACATATCGTCTCCTCCTTGGGTTCAGATCGATATCTGTATTTTCCGGGCTGCTTTCCAGATCTGCCAGACGGCAGCGAGGAAAATCGCCAGGCAGATGGCGATGGCATAGAAGGCCAGCCTGGATCCCAGATAGTCATTGGCGAGGCCGATCATGAGATTGACCACCATGGCCAGCAAGGTGCCGGACATCAGGAGCAGCCCGGTGGCATAGACAGCTGCTTCCTTAAAGACATGGTAAAAAGCCAGCATAATCGTCGGATAGATGATCGAGTAGCCCAGACCAGCCAGTGCAAAAATCAGAAGCCCGCTGCGACCGAGCAGGATCCCGGCCAGAGTCAGCAGGAAGGCCCCCGAGCCATAAGCGAGGATACTGCGATAATAGCCGAGGCGGTCGATGATCATGCCGCCAAAGATGCGGCCGACAGTTTCCAGACCGAAAAACAGGGCCACATAGGTCGAGCGCTGGTCTGCCCCGAGCTGGTATGTCTCACTCATATAGTTGACGAACCAGTTTCCTGTGCCGTATTCGGCAGCCAGATAGAAGCCGATCGCCACAATGTACAGGTAGAGGACCTTGCTTTTAAACAGGTCTTTTTTCGAGTAGATCACTTTATGTTCCTGGTGAAACCGGGGCAGCCGGATCAGCAAGACCCCAATCAGCAGCAGCGCAGCCGCAATGGCCAGGAAAATGAAAAAAGACTGCCAGGAGACACCCCTGGCCAGCAGCAGGCCAACGGCCTTTTGCGAGACTGTATTGCTGGTGCCATAGGAAAAATTGATGATGTTCATCAGGGTTGCGGTCGAAGCCACCTGAACCGTTGGCCCCAGGGTATTGACGGCGACATTGAATGTGGCAGAACCAATGTTCAGGGCAAAAAAGCCCAGCAGCAGCAGCGGAAAAGACCGGGCATTGACAATCAGGAGCAGGGCCAGAATCGCCACCATGATCCCACTGCCGACGACTCGCTTATGGCCAAACCGTTCCACCAGCATACCGCAAATGTACTGGAAAACCGCATAAGCCAGAAGGCTGGACGTCATCAGAATGCCGACCTGGGCATTACTGATCGCATAGTCCTGCTTGAAATAGGGCACGAAGATGCCTTTGAAATTGTCGAACATGGCCAGCATCGCATAGAGAGCGATCAGGAGCGCAATCGTCAGAACCGTTTGCCGGTTGGGCGATGACGCGCGGCGGGGCAATGGCTGGCCTGGCAGAGGACGATCTTGATTGGCAGGGGTATCAGACAAGGACATGAGCAAAGGTCTCCTGTTCTGCTGCTGCAGGTTATGCTTTGCCATTATGCCATAACGCACAGGTCATTGGATCGTGTACAATATGACAAAATGGTCATGCTAGTTTTTTCCGAAGGGATTCAGGTCATCTAACCATGCTTGTGCTTTATCTCTCTGCTCTGGCTGTCGGTCTTTCCGGCGCCCTGATGCCCGGACCGATGCTCACCTATACCATCCGCCAGTCGCTGGCCGGCGGGCCGCGCGTCGGATGGGTCGTCACGCTCGGCCACATGTCCCTGGAACTGGCCGTCGTTGTCCTGATTTTCCAGGGTTTTGGCAGTCTGCTCCAGGCCAGTCTGGCCCAGATCATCATCGGATCAGCTGGTGGTCTGCTGCTTTTATACATGGGTCTGGACATGGTGCTTGCTGCCCGCCGGAACAAGGTCCGGATTCAGACCGAAGCGGGGGCCGCCCCGGCCAGCAGTCTGTTCCTGTCTGGCATTTTACTTTCCGCAACCAATCCATACTTCCTGTTGTGGTGGGCAGTGATCGGTCTCGGTTTCATCATGAAATCCTTCACAGCCTTTGGCTTGATCGGGATTGTGGTCTATTTCATCGGCCATTCCAGCGCGGATTATCTGTGGTATGGTTTTGTCTCGACTCTGGTCGGGAAAACCCGCCAGTTTATCCAGGACAAGCCCTACCGGATCCTGATCGCCGTACTGGGCTGTGTACTGGTCTATTTTGGCAGCAGCTTTTTGCTCGGTGCCATCCAGACCGCCCAGTCCTAGGGCCATTCACATGACAAAGGAGACAGCAAGCATGGAAAATCCCATCCTCATCGTCGGCGGTGGCATGGCCGGATTGACCGCCGCAGCCTACGTCTGTCAAGCGGGTCACAAGGTCGTCCTGTTGGAAAAGCAGGACAAAGTTGGCGGCCTGGTCAATTCATTCCAGGACCAGGGCTTCACCTTTGATGGTGGGATCCGGGCCATCGAGAACTCTGGTATCGTCACGCCGATGCTGCGCCAGCTGGGGCTCGAGATCCCCTTTGTCAAAAACGGTGTCTCGATCGGGCTCACCGACCAGGTCATCCGGCTGAAATCAGCAGAGAGTCTGGCTGACTATCTCGATCTGTTGCGCAGCCACTTTCCGGAAAACAGCCTGGATATCGATCGATTCGGCCAGGAAATCAAAAAAATCATGGGCTATATGGATGTCCTCTACGGGATCGACAATCCCTTGTTCCTCGATCTGAAAAGCAACCCCCGCTATCTGGTCCGGACCATCCTGCCCTGGATGCTGAAATACCTGTGGACCATGCCGAAGATCGCCCGGCTCAACCAGCCAGTCGCCGAGTACCTGAAGAAAATATCGAGTAACCAGGCCTTGATCGATATGATCGCCCAGCATTTTTTCCGGGATACGCCGACCTTTTTCGCGTTGAGCTATTTCAGCCTGTATCTCGATTACCAGTACCCGAAAGGTGGCACAGGCACCCTGGCCGATGCCCTGAAGCACTTCATTCTCGAGCACGGCGGTGAAATCCTTTGCAAGACCGAGGTCCGCACCATCGATTTAAAAAACCAGGTTGTCCGCGATGCTGCCGGACAGTCGTGGACTTATCAAGACTTGGTCTGGTGTGCCGATCTCAAGCGGCTTTACGAGATTGTCGATGAAACCCAACTGTCGAATGCACGAGCCCAGCAGGCCATCGCCCGGCAGCGTCAGGCGATGGCGGGCAAGACCGGTGGCGACTCCATCCTGACCCTCTATCTGGCCGTGGACCAGAGCCCGGATGATTTTGCCAGGATCGCCAATCCGCATTTCTTCTATACACCGCGCAAAGCAGGACTTTCCAGCCTGCCACCGGTCGCCGGCAGCAGCCGCGAAGCCGTTGAGGCCTGGATTGCCGATTATCTCGACCTGACGACCTACGAGATTTCCTGCCCGGCCATGCGCGACCCCAGCCTGGCACCACCTGGTCAGACGGGCTTGATCATCAGCACCCTGTTCGACTACCAGCTGGCCCGGCAGATCTCCGAAAATGGCTGGTATGAGGCCTTCAAGGACATCTGTGCCCAAAAAATCATCACGATCCTCGACCAGACCATCTATCCGGGACTGGCCGGCAAAGTCATCCACCAGTTTGTTGCCACACCGCTGACCCTGCAGCGTTTGACCGTTAATACCGACGGTGCGATCACCGGCTGGGCCTTCACGAACCATGAGATCCCTGTCGTTCACAGCATGCCGAAAATCGCGCAATCTGTCTTGACGCCGATCCCCCATATCTATCAAGCGGGACAATGGACCTACAGCCCCTCCGGTTTGCCGATCTCGATCCTGACCGGCAAGCTCGCCGCGGACCAGGTGCTGAAAAAACGGGCTCAGATTTAGCCACGAGGACATCTCTGGGAGATTGTGTCAGTCGCGCAAATCCTGGCCAAAATCCGCCGGCAAGCCGGTCAGCTCGAGACTGGCTGCCCAGACCCGCTTGCCCAGCTCCCGGTCCAGCGCATGCGGGGCTGGCTTTTCTTCATGGGTCAGGTGGAAAAACCGCCCGGAGACTGCAGCCAGTTCCGGGGCTGAAGCCAGATAACCGATCGCCGGTCCGGAGATGGCGGCATCTTTGAGGAAAAGGCCGGTGACAAAGCGGGTGAACAGCCGGTAAAGCCAGCCATTGTTGTGGCCGATATTGGTTTTGACATCGCCGGGATGGACCGCATTGATCGTCACGCCAGTACCTCGCAGCAAGTCGGCGAATTCCCAGACCGTCAGCAACTGGGCGGTTTTTGAGGCGCCATAAGAGCGCAGGCCAGTATAATGCCGCTGGTGCCAGCTGAGATCCGCAAGATCGAGGCCATTGAAGCGGTGGCCCTCGGAATTGATCTGGATGATCCGGGACGGGCTGCTTTCGACCATGCGGTTTAAAAGCAGCGCGGTCAAGAGAAATGAGGCCAGATGGTTGACACAGAAGACCATTTCATGGCCAGATGGCGTATAGGTCCTGGTCGTCGAATGCATGCCAGCGCAATTGATCAGCACGTCGATCCGGGGATAGCGTGCGAGGATGGTGCTGGCTGCCTGGCGGACCTGCTCCAGATCGGTAAAATCGGCCCAAACAGTATCGACTGTCGCCGACCCTTGCGATTGGAGTTCCAAGGCAACCTGGTTCGCTTTTTCCTGGTTGCGGCTGACCAAGACCAATTGTGCCCCGTGCCTGGCCAGCGCCCGTGCAATCTCCAGGCCAACGCCTGACGTGGCGCCGGTGATCACACAGGTTTTGCCAGCCATCGATGCGGCAAAGGGCTTTTGCGGCAATTTCCGGTTGGCGAGAAATTTCAATTCGTCAGGCAATTCTTTCTTCATCGCAGTCCCTTCGCCACAGCAGTGATCCAGGTTAATGGACGGATCGGCCTCGAAGCTCAAACCAGGCCTCGGCCATTCAGCCGAATTTCCGATGCATGAATTTTCTATACATCTTATTGAACCGCGGGATGCCATTGAAGATATCGCCCCAGAGATCATAATAGTCGCGCTGCTCGATAATCAGGCCATCTTCGCTGAAAGTCAGCCTGGTCGCGCCGTAAATGGGGGTATCGGGATATTTTTTAAACGCCATGGTCATTTTCCAATCCATCAGAACAACCGGGCCATGCTCCGCCATGGAAATAATATCCATCCGCAAAGACTGGCACCGGTCGGTCAGGCGTTTGCACATCGCCTGGAAGGCCTCCATCCCTTCGATCCGCTGGATCGAATCCTGGAAGATGATCTGCGAGTGATAGTAGGGGAACAGGTGGGACCAGTCCGGCTTGCCGTCTGTATTATAGGTCTTAGACCACAGGTCCTTGATCTCGGCCAGAGACAGGCGGATACGGATCGCGGGCGGCTGAACAGGTTCTGCAGTGAATTCCGGCATGGCAAGTCCTCGCATTCGCAGGAAATTGTCTTGCCTCTATTATGCCAGATTCTCCTCGATCAGGCGGGCAATCGCGGGCGCGGTCAGGCCATTTTCCTGGAGCTGGAACTCATAGCTGCCAACCTTCTGGAAGCGGTCGCCCAGATTGCACATCAGTTGGCGGGGCGCCTGCGCGAAACCCGCCTTGTATTCGGCGACGGCACTGCCCAGCCCGCCAATCGCGCTATGCTCTTCGACGGTGACCACGAGCCGGTTCTCAGCAAAGACGCGGTCCAGCATGGCCTTGTCCAGCGGTTTGATCGTATGCATGTCAACCACCCGAACCGAGAGGCCTTTGGCCTGGAGCAGGTCTGCTGCACCGATCGCCTGGGCGAGAACGGCGCCGGTCGCAATGATCGCCACATCTTTCCCCGGCCGGTATTCGATCGCCTGGCCGATCTTGAACTCAAAATCATCCGGGTAGAGGATCGGAAAGCCAGGGGCGCCGGTGAGACGGATATAAACGGGTCCGTCCAGTTCCGCCGCGGCAAACAGGGCCTTATAGATCTGGTGCGGATCGGAGGGCGATAGCACCGTAAAATTGGGCAAAGCCCGGGCCACAGCCAGATCATCCATGGCAAAGTGGGTATTGCCAAGTGGGCCGAACCGGACGCCAGCTTCGATGCCGATCACCTTGGCATTCAGGTTCATATAGCCCAGAGTGATGCGCATCTGTTCCGCACAGCGCATCGGGGCGAAGGCAGCCAGGGTCACCGCAAAGGGCATCAGGCCTTCCTTGGCCAGACCAGCCGAAAAGTCGATCAGGTTCTGCTCAGCGATGCCGACGTCAAACAGACGGTCGGGGAATGCTTGCAGAAAATTCGTCAGCCGAGCGGTCGGCGTGGTATCCGCGGTCAGGGCATAAACATTGCTATTGGCCTGGGCCAGAAGCAGCATTGCTTCCCCAACGGCCGTGCGATGGCCATTCTTGGACCATTCCTGCAGTTTTTCCATTGAGATTTTTTCCATGTTCTCCACCTCCTCAAGCCAGTTCCAGGTCGGACTGGGCTTGTTCATATTGCTCCTGATTGATCGGGGCAGCATGCCAGCCCAGATTGTTTTCCATGAAGGAAATACCTTTTCCCTTGACGGTCTTGGCGATGATCAGGTGCGGTTTTGCCACATCAGATTGCTGGATGGACTTCAGGGCAGCCAGGAGACTTTCCACATCATTGCCAGCCTCGACAACCTGGACATCCCAGCCGAAGGCTTTCCAGATTGCCGCCAGGTCGAGGTCCATGATCTCATGGGTTTTGCCTGCCAGCTGGAAGCTGTTGCGATCGACGATGGCGATCAGGTTGTCCAGCTTGTTTTTGACTGCATTCATCGCCGCTTCCCAGATCACACCCTCATCGCATTCACCGTCACCCAGCACGCAATAGACCTTGTGGGTTTCCTGTTTGATCTTGGCCGCCTTGGCCATGCCGCAGGCGATCGCGAAACCATTGCCGAGGCTGCCGGTCGCCACTTCCAGGCCATGTTCGACATGGCAGCTGGGGTGGCCGGACAGGATGCTGTTGTCACCCTTGAACGTGTACATCTCTTCCCGGCTCAGATAACCGGCTTCGACCAGGGCGGCATAGTAGGACAGACAGGCATGGCCCTTGCTCATGACAAAACGGTCACGCTCCGGCAGGCAGGGATTTTTGGGGTCATGGTGCATGACACCGAAATAGAGGCTGGCGATGATTTCAATGCTCGACAGGGCCGGGCCGAAATGGGCCCCATGGCTGCCGGCGGCATAGCCCATCTCCAGGCAGTCGCGCCGCATCGCGCCTGCTTTTTCACGAATCAGTTCAATGCTGTTTCCTGTGTTCATTTCTCGGATCCTCCACTCTGAACAAATGCCCGCTAAAGATCCCGCCCGGAATGGTCCGGGCCTGGTCGCGAGCCAGGTCAATCAGTTTCTGGACATCAATGTCCAGGTCATAGCCCATTTCCTGCAGCATGAAGACCAGGTCCTCGGTGGCCAGATTGCCCGATGCGCCGGGGGCAAAGGGGCAGCCACCCAGGCCGCCCAGGGTCGACTGGACTTTGCCGACACCCGCTTCGATGGCGGCAAGAGTGTTGACCAGACCCATGCTCCGGGTATCGTGGATATGGATCATCAGGTCCAGCTGCGGATAGGTCTTCTGGACCAGAGCGATGGTCCGGCGGACCTGCGCCGGATTGGCGATCCCGATCGTATCGCAGAGATTGACGGTCCGGATGCCGAGGTCCACCAGAGGTTTGATGAACATGACCACATCTTCTTCTGTCTTCGTCCCTTCGAACGGGCAGCCAAAAGCCGTGGCCAGGTCGAGGCAGATATCCATTTCCGGATAGGCCGCCATCATTTGAGCCAGTTCGGCTTGCGATTCGGTATGGGTCCGGTTGATATTGGCCCGGTTATGGCTTTCACTCAGCGAAATGACCGTCGAAACATGACGGATGCCGGTTTCCCAGGCAGTCTGGGCCCCGCGCAAATTCGGGACCAGGGCCAGGAAATCCATCGCCGGATAGCGTTCCAGGCAGATCCGGGCCAGATCGGCCGCATCCTTCATCTGAGGCACTACCTTGGGGCTGACAAAGGACGTGATCTGCAGATGGCGGATCCCCGCCGCAATCAGACCTTCGATGATCGAGAGCTTGCTCTCGAGCGGGATGTAGTCGGCGATATTCTGGAATCCGTCGCGCGGACCCACTTCGTAGATGTCAATGCTGTTCATGGTCATTTCTCCAGCATGCTGCCCTGCCCGGCCAGTCGCCGGTGCCAGGCAAAGGCATCCTCCGGCAGCTGCGGGTGATGGCCGCCACAGGTTGTGCGGGCTTTTTGGATATATGCGGCCAGTTGAGCCTGAAAGGCCCCGGCTGTGCAATGGCAGATGATGGCATCCGCCCGTTCTGAGTCATCAAGTCCGCGCAGGTCTGCCACCCCGTGTTCGGTGATGACGACATCGACGTCATGTTCGCTGATGTCCTGGTGCGAGACCATGGGTACGATTGTGGAGATCGCGCCGGATTTGCCGGTCGAGGGCAGCAAGATGACCGACAGCCCGGCATTCTGGGCAAAATTGGCCCCGCCGCCGATGCCGTTGACCACCCGGCTGCCCAGGATATGGCTGGAGTTCACATTGCCGTACACGTCGATCTCGATCCCGGTATTGAGTGCGACCAGTCCCATCCGGCCGATGGTTTCGGCGTGGTTGATCACATCGCCATTGCGGAGGACCAGCCGGTCGGAAAGTCCAGGGGTGGTGCGGATGATCTCCGCCACCCTTTCACTCATTTCCAGGCCGGCAGTCGAAACGGCTGCTGCCTGGCCGGAGACCAGCAATTCGAGGATGGCCTCGCCTGCACCGCCACAATAAAACTCCAGGTCCTGGAAGGATGACTGGGCCAGGGAACGGGCGATGCTGGTGGCCAGGCTGCCAAATCCCATCTGCAGGGGTGGCAAGCGGCCGCCAAAGGCGCGATGTCGCTCGATCTCCAGGAAATCAAACAGGTGCCGGGCGATCCGGTCGGTTTCAGGCGTGCCCGCCGGTGGCGGGACAGCCCGTTCCGCGGACTCATGGATCACAATGGCCCGGATCTTGGCTGGATCGACGGGAATCGTCGGGCGGCCAATCCGCTGCCGGACCGATACCAAGGGAATCGGCTGGACCTGGGCGGACTTTTCCGGGATGTAAATATCGTGCAATTCAGCCAGCTGTTCGGGCTGGGCGGTATTGATTTCGACGATGATTGTCTCCGCGGCGGCAGCCAACAGGTGCGACAGTCCACTGGAGGTTGTTGGGATCAGGCCACCTTGGTCATCGATCCCCAGGGCCTCGATGACTGCGACATCGATCGGACCCAGTCGCCCGCTTTCGATCAGGCGGGGCATCTTGTTCATCTGCTGCTCGACATAATGGACCGATCCGGCATTGACCTGTCTGGCCAGCGAGGGATGGGCACACATCGGTGTCCGGCGGGCGAGAATGCCTGCTCCACCCAGCTGCTCATCGAGGGCCGGCACATTCGCCCCCGTGACCAGGTGGATCGCCAGGGCCTCCCCAGCCATCCGGCGGCGGACCAGTTCAGCCACGACAGCCTTCGGATAGCCGGCCATCGCATAGCCGCTCATGGCCACCGTCATGCCGTCACAGATGGCCGCAGCGGCTTTTTCCACCGGCACCACTCTGTTGAGCAGGCTTTGGTTTTTGACCAGGTTGATCACAGCAATTCCTCCGCTCTTCGCTGATCCTGGACCGGATTTCTCGTGCTCAGGGCCGCGGGGTGAAGCCTGCGAACAGGGCTTCGTCACTGGGTTTGTGCCAGGGGATTTCCCGGATGACCCAGGTATTGTTCAGATAATGCTTGAGCGTGATGTTCTCCGAGGCGATATTGCCGCCCCAGGTCGCACAGCCGAGGGAGCTGGTGAAAGGCATACCGCTGGTCCAGCTGCCCGTATTGGTGGCCGCCTGCGGCTGGTTGACGACCACGCGGGTGGTGAACGTCTCCAGTGAAACCTTTGCGATGGCCGCCGGATTCTGCGAGTAGATCCCACAGGAATGGCCGGCTCCACAATAGGCATGGTTTTCATTGATGATGCGGATAGCTTCATCCAGGTGGTCGTATCGGTAAAGCGCAATGACCAGGCTCATCTTTTCCCCGCTGAACGGCGTGGCTGCTCCGGTCTCGGATTCTTCGACCAGCAGCATGCTGGTCTCAGCCGGCACGTCCAGCCCGGCCAGACGGGCGATATTGCTGACCGGAGACGCGACGATATCCCGGTTGATCACATGGTCGGCTGGCCAATTGGGCCAGATGGCCTGTTTGAGTCTCTCTTTCCCTGCCGCGTCGAGCATCACAGCCCCAACCTTTTGCAGTTCAGCCAGGAAATCGTCGTAAACCGATCCGGCAATCACCAGACTATTGTCGCAGGAGCAGCCGGCAGCGAGGTCAAAGGTCTTGCTGATCTTGATCTTGGCCGCGGCATCCTGGAGGTCGGCGGTTTCATCGATCACGATGATCGCATTGCCGGCGCCGACGCCGAAAGCCGGGGTGCCGGAGCTGTAGGCCGCCCGGACCATGGGCTGGCCACCGGTCGCGATGACCAGGTCGCACTGCTTCATCAGCTCATTGGTCTGTTCCACAGACGGATTCGCCAGACTGATGAAAAGGTCCTCCGGCGCATCGTATTTTTTCATGACCGCCCGGATCAGGTCGACCACTTTCAGCGTGGTTTTCTTGCCACGGGGATGGGGCGCAAAAATCACCGCATCGCGGGCCTTGACAGCGAAAATCGCCTGGATCAGCGGGTGCATCTCTGCCTGCGTGCTTGGCACCAGGGAGCCGATGACCCCGACCGGCTTGGCAATCCGGACCAGCCCTTTTTCCGGCATTTCCTCAACCACGCCGACGGTCTTTGCGTGTTTGACATCGTAAAGGACGCCACGGCATTTTTCGCGCACCTTGACGATTTTGGACTGCACATCGCCGAGGCGGCATTCGTTGAAGGAGAACTCAGCCAGTTCCTGGATCAGCGCTTCATCGGCGACGATTTCCCAGACGATGGCGGCAGCCAGTTCGTCAACCTTTGCCTGGGTGAAGCTGGCGGCGATTTTTTGCGCCGCACGAGCCCGTTGCATCAGCTGGGCGATGGCCTGTTCGGTAATGTTCGCTAGATCTTGCATGGGTATCCCTCCTGGATTGTTAAACATCTGGCCAGTATTTGGCGCCGGGCTCAGTGACCCAGAGGTGCTGCTGCTCAAAATTGGGCCGGATATAGGGATTGCCATCGAGATGGCGGATGATCCAGAGGAAATACATCGCATAGCCAGGAGCAGCGACCTGGGGATGGACGAGGTCTGGCGCGATGGTCACGGTGTCATTGTGCTCCAGCAGGACACCCTCATCACCCAGCTTCAGCAGGCCAAATCCGTTTTCCGGCTGGAATTTGTAGAAATAGATCTCCGGCTGCGGGTGGGAATGGGACGGGAATCCGGCCCATTTGCCGGGATAATGGACGTCTTCGCCGATCATGATCTTGGACTCCGGTACCAGTGCATGGTCGAGAAAAGTTTTGACAATCCGGGTGCCGGTCTCATTCATCGTGCCCTGGCCCCGGGTCTCGATCACCGAATTGCCCCGGTCGTGCACTTGGACCGGGAAATGCGTTTTGTTGACCGTGCGGACGACGGCCAGCTCGGCGTCTTCACCCAGGCCTGTGATCTGGAGGGTTTCCTGCTCCGGGACATCGATCA
>CAZCMX010000014.1:0-17901 GCA_964499985.1 uncultured Mageeibacillus sp. | reverse complement strand
TCCTGGTAATTCACCCATGCCGCGCCCTGGTCAGCAGACTGGACACAGGTCTCAACAAACCGGACGCCCTCCCAGCCATCGAGGACGTTGGGATGCCAGATCTGTTCCCGGACTTCAGTCAGCAAGGCCCCTTGGTTGACCTGGTCCATCGCCCGGCCGAATTGGCGGTACAGGTTGGCCCAGGCTTCAAACAGGCCTTCGGCATGGCCGCCGCCGATCCGGTCGCAATTGATCGTGTCCGGATTTCGATACAGGTAGTCCATGCCGCGTTCCAGGATCCGGACGGGTTCGCCCTGGACTTCGAAGCGCAGCTGGTTGGGATGCTCATCCCACCATTCGAGGCTGGCTTTGGAGCCGACCACGCGGATCTTCTGCTGGTGCATCGAGCCCGCATTCACCGCGCTGGCCCAGAGGGTACCGGCAGCGCCATTCTGGTAGCGGAGCAGGACAAAGGCATTGTCCTCCAGTGGGGCCCGGCTTTTGACGAAGCTCTGGCGGTCACACATCAGGGCTTTGATCTTGAGCTGCGGCACGATGGTCTCGGCCAGGAACAAGACATGGGTGCCGACATCACCGAGGACATAAGACGGGCCGGATTGCTGCGGGGTCACCCGCCATTTGGTGCCTGGATCATGGGCCTCGACTTCAGCGGAATGAAAGCCATGCGCGAACTGCATGATGATCATCCGGATCTCGCCGAGATCGCCGCGGGCGACCATCTCCCGGGCCTGGTGGATCATTGGGAAGCCGCTGTAACCGTAGGTCACGCCGACAATCCGGTTGCGCGCGAGCGCCAAGTCCGCCAGTTCGCGGGCTTCCTGGGTTGTGAAGCAGAGCGGTTTTTCACAGATCACATGCAGGTTATGTTCGAGGGCCGCTTTGCAGATGGCAAAGTGTGTGGCATTCGGTGTGGCGATGGACACCACCTCGATGCCGTCCGCCCGGCTGGCTTCTGCGGCAAACATCGTCTGGTAATCCGGGTAACAGCGGTTCGGATCGAGTCCGATCGCCGTGCCGAACGCTTGTCCCCGCTGGGGATCGATATCCAGCGCAGCCGCAACAAATTGGAACAGCCGGTCTCTGGTGGCCGCCTGGCGATGGATGGACCCGATCTGGCTGCCCTGTCCGCCACCCACCATACCCCAGCGGAGTGGACGGTCCAGATGAAACGCTTCATTGATCATGGCAGATTCCTTTCCTGGCAGTATTAGATTCAGGTATTGAACACATGGAAGTCCAGAAGCTTGCTGGTCATATGGGCCACTTCTTGGACATCCATCTGCCAGTGCTTTTTGCTTACCAGCTCATAGGACCACCAGCCGTCATAGCCCGTCGCCTTGACGGCCTCGATCCAGTCCTGCAGAGGCACTTCGCCTTCCCCGGCATAATAGCCGCGCAAGATGGTTTCGTCACAGACGGTCCCGGGCGGATTTTTCTTGCCATCGCAGAAGTGGATATGATAGATCAGGTCTTTGTCCAGTCTGGCAACCTCATCTGGTGTCGTTTCCCCACCATACCAGAGATGCCAGAAGTCAATCACCATGCCGAAATTCGGACGATCCACTTCCTGGATCAGCTCCAAGCTCTGGTGCAGGGAATGAATCGGAGACCAGGCCACCGGTTCGAGCTGGAATTTGACCCCATAGCGGGCGCCGATATCGGCAATCCGGCGGATGTTCTGGCCGGTCAGGCGGCGGATCTCTGCCCAGGGCCGTCCGGCCAGGGCACACAGCGGCACCAGCTGGATGCAGTCACAACCCACCGACTGGGCGAACTGGGACAAGGTCTCGGTCTCCGCCAGCATGCGGGCAATCGATTCATCGTCCGTTCGTTCCACATGGGCGACATCGTTGATGCTGATCATTGCAATTTGGTGATCAGCCAGAGTCGCACGGACCAGATCGGTCGAATTGCCGGATTCGAGATACTCCAGCACCTTGGTGCCGACCATTTCGACCGCACCGAAACCAGCTTCACTGGCGATCCGGATATCCGACAGCAAATTGCTTTTCCAAATGGTCTTGGTATGAATGGCTTTGCGGTTCATGCTGCACCTCCTGTGTGTGAATCCGGGCTCAGACGCCCAGATGGTTCTTGAGAAAGCGGCGGGCGATCTGGGCATATTCGAGCGGGTCTGCCTTGGCCGGGTCTTGTTCGGCTTCGACGACGATCCAGCCCTGATAATCGCTCTGCTTCAGCAGGTCGAAAATCGCGGACCAGTCCACCAGGTCGCCGTCCCCTGGCACTGTGAACAGCCCCTCCTTGACGCCGTGCAGGAAGCTCCAGTCCTCCTTCCGGAAAGCGTCCAGCACCGGCTGGCGGACATCCTTGAAATGGATATGGCGCGTCCTGGCCAGGTACTTGGCCAGAATTTCATAGGCATTTTCACCGGCCAGGGTGGAATGACCCGTATCAAACAGCAGGTAGACCAGGTCCGGGTCGGTCATCTCCATCAGGCGGTCGATCTCGGCCAGGGTTTCGATCCCGGTGCCGACATGGGGATGGAAGCACAGGGACATGCCCTTGGCTTTGGCCCGCCGGCCCATTTCATTCAGGCCCTGGGCGAGATTATCCCACTGGGCATCGGAGAGATAAGGTCTTTTGGAAAAGAGCGGGGTCTGCTCCTGGCCGTGGATCGTTACGCCACATTCGCCAACACCAACCACCCGGGCACCGAGGCCAAAAGTGAAATCGAGATGCTGGTCAAAGGCGGCGAAGGTCCGCTCATTTTCAAAGGTGGTCAGGAAACTGCTGAACCACATGTTGCAGATGATCATGCCGCGCCGGTCGAGCGCCTTCTTGAGCACGTCAGCATCCTTCGGGTATTTGCAGCCGCCTTCGCTGCCGGTAAATCCAGAGAGGGCCATCTCGCTCAAGCACTGCTGATAGGTCAGTTCGCCGCCCAGCTGCGGCAGGTCATCATTGGTCCAGTTGATCGGGGCACAGCCAAATTGCACGTTCATATCTGTCTCCTCAATATTTCCGGATGGTCTTGACGATGGTTTCCAGTCGTTTTGCGGCGGCCTGGACGGATTCGGTTTCAGCAACTGAAGCCGTGCCGACCCGCCAGAAATTGGCATAACCGTCGGTCATCGTGCCAGGCAGGACACTGATTTCAATCAGGGTGGACTGCTTTTCCTGGCGGCTCCAGGCGATCGCGGCCTTGAGCTCATCAACGGTCCGGACCCGGCAGGCCTTGGCCCCGTAACCTTCAGCGATCTTGACGAAATCGATCGGCAGGTAAGACCCGTCGAGATCCCCCGTTGCTTCCTCGCGATAGCGGAATTCGGTGCCAAAGGTATCGATTCCCTGCGAACGCTGCAGATTATGGATGCACTGGTGCCCGTTATTATTGAACAGCAGGATGTTCATCTTCTTTTTTTCCTGCAGGCTGGTGACCAGATTGGAGTGGCTCATCAGGAATCCGCCGTCCCCGACAAAGACAAACACCTCCTTGTCCGGCTCGGCCATCTTGACGCCCAGGGCGCCGGCTGTTTCATAGCCCATGCAGGAGAAACCGTATTCGAGATGGTAGGTGCCAGGTGCCTTCACCGTCCAGATGCGCTCGAGGTCGGATGGCAGGCTGCCTGAAGCCGCGATGATCACATCGTCTTGGCCGAGCAGCTGGTTGAGTTCCAGCAGGACGCGCGTCTGGGACAGCCCTTCCCTGGGACTGAGCTGGCTCAGGCGGTCCAGCTCCGCTTGCCAGCGGCTTTGGGCCAGACTGATTTCGTCGCGGTAGCCGGACTGGTATTGGCGCTCAGCCAAGGCCTGGTCCAGGGCTTCGATTCCGGCGCGGGCATCGGCGACGACAGAGCAGGCATCCATTTTCAGGGCATCCATCCGGCTGATATTGATCGACACGATGGGAATCGTCGGGTTCATCACGCCGCCCTTGGAATTGGTGACAAAATCGTTCAGTTTGGTTCCAATGGCGAGGATCAGGTCGGCCTGTTTCATCAGCTCATTTGCCGCCAGGGTGCCGCAAATCCCGACACAGCCCATGTAATGCGGGTGCTCACTCGAGAGTTCGCCTTTGCCAGCCTGGGTTTCGGCAACTGGGATTCTAAACCTTTCGGACAGTGCAGCGACTGAACGTCCCGCATCGCTGTACCGGACGCCACCACCAGAGATGATGAATGGCTTTCTGGCTGCCGCAATCAGGTCGGCAGCCCGGTCGACCGCCTTGGCATAGGCTGGCTGGCGATCGATATGCCAGACCCGTTTCCCAAGGAATTCTGCCGGATAATCATAGGCCTCAGCCTGGACATCCTGGGGCAGGCACAAGGTGACGGCGCCGGTCAGTTCCGGATCGGTCAGAACGCGCATCGCCTGCAGACAGGCCGTCATCAGCTGCTCAGGCCGCGTGATCCGGTCCCAGTAGCGGCTGACCGGCTTGAAAGCATGGTTGGCCGTGACGGTATAGTCCATTTCATTTTCGACCTGCTGCAGCACTGGGTCCGGCTGGCGATCGGCAAAGGTGTCCGCGGGCAGCAGCAGCAAGGGGATCTTGTTGACTGTAGCATTGCCGGCTGCCGTGACCAGGTTCAAGGAACCGGGGCCAACCGAAGCCGTACAGGCGTAGATGGCCCGGCGGCGGTTCTGCTTGGCATAGGCCATGCAGGCATGGGCGATGTCCTGTTCATTCTTGCCCTGGATAAACCGGACTTTGTCCCTGTACTGGTGCAAAGCCTGGCCGAGGCCGACAGCATTGCCATGGCCGAAGATACCCATCACGCCATGGACAAATTTGGTTTCCTCACCATCGATCTCAATGTACTGGTTATCCAGAAACAGAACCAGTGCCTGGGCCATTGTCAATTTCTTGCTGGTGTTCATGCGTTTCTCCTCCAACTGGATGCGGCATTTGCATGGCAGGTCGTGGTTTTGGTAAATCTGTGGCATGAAAACCAAAGCTCAGGCAGCCTGCCGGGGCTTATCATTCATGCCGGTCTTTTTCGTGGTGTGGTTGTGATTTTCTGGTGTCAGGGACATTTTCAGAATACAACTGTCTGGTTTCGCTTTCAACTTTCACTTGTTCCGTTTTAATTTCGATTGACAAAAACAACGTATAATCGTTACAATTTAACCGCATTCAGCGATCGAAAACACGAATAACCAGAAAGAAGTGCTCACAATGAAACGCAGGCAGGAAATCAAGGAAATCCTCTTTCGTGAAGGCAAAGTCACTGTTTCAGAGCTGAGCCGGAAATATCAAGTCAGTGAGGTGTCGATCCGCAAAGATCTGACGCGCCTCGAAAACGAGGGTTTCGCAATCAAGATCTATGGTGGTGCGGTCCTGGCTGCCCCGGATGCCGACAAGGCCAACGACTCAGCAGATTTTTACCAGGATCCGGTCCGCCTGGCACTGGCCAAGCGGGCCGTCCAGGAGATCAGCGATGGGGACAGCATTTTTCTGGGCTCCGGCCGCACCTGTTGCATCCTGGCCCGGCTTCTGGACGGTAAGAAAAACCTCACGGTGGTGACCAACAATATCACCGCCATGCAAGATTTGATTGGCCACGTCGCCAAAGTGTACCTGATCGGTGGCGAGGTAGCCACAACCGATCACAAGACGCTCTTCTCCTGCTGGGATCAGCCCCAATCCTTTACGGAGAACATTTATGTCAATAAAGCCTTCACCAGCATTGCCGGCCTCGATCTCAAGGCAGGCCTGACCGTCAGTTCGATCATCAGCACCTATATCTTCCGCCAGATCCCCAAGATGTCACATCACTGGTATGTGCTGACGGACCTGTCCAAATTCGACAAAATTGCCATCTACCCGGTTGCCGAGCTCAAAGTCGTACAGACCATCATTGCCAATGCCTTCCCGGAAAAGTACTTGGACTATTGCCGGGAAAATGGCATCGAGATGGTTCTCAGCAAGTAAAAAAAGGATTATTTTCCAACCCATCGCTTTGATTGACAGCGTATAATGATTCGTATCACTTGAGAATTCGACGATGTGGATCAAGGATCCGCTGGTGAGTGCGGAATCGTTATTTTGAAAGGGATGAATTATGGGTGGTTTTTTTGGCGTTGTTTCAAAAGAGGACTGCGTCCTGGATGTCTATTTTGGTACCGACTATCATTCACATCTGGGAACCAGTCGTGGGGGGTTGGCCTTCTGGAGCGGCAGTGGCTTCAAGCGGTCGATCCATAATATCGAAAATATCCAGTTCCGGGCCAAATTCGACGCCGAAATTCCCAAAATCAAGGGCAATATGGGGATCGGCTGCATCAGCGACACAGATCCCCAGCCACTGACGGTCCGTTCGCATCTGGGCCATTATGCCATCAGCACCGTCGGCCGCATCAATAACCTCAGCGAACTGACGGAACGGGCATTCACCCGGCAAAATATCCATTTCCTCGAAACCAACCAGGGCAATATCAATCCAACCGAGCTGGTCTCCGTGATGATCGACCAGGAAAATTCGTTCAAGGACGGCCTGATGAAAGTTCAGGACTTGATCGAGGGTTCCTGTTCGATCCTCTTGCTGACCCCGGCCGGCATTTACGCCGCCCGCGACAAATGGGGCCGGACTCCGCTTGTGGTGGGTAAAAAGGATGGTGCATACTGCGTTGCCTTTGAGTCCTGCACCTTTGCCAATCTCGGCTATGGATTCGAATACGAGCTCGGTCCGGGGGAAATTGTCCTGATCACCGAGGACGGGATCGAAAAAATAGCCCCACCCCGGCCACAGATGAAAATCTGTGCCTTTCTCTGGGTCTACTATGGCTATCCGTCGTCGACCTATGCCGGGATGAACGTTGAGGTGATGCGCTATCGCAATGGTGCCGCCCTAGCTCGCAAGGATGGGATCGATATTGACATGGTGGCAGGGATTCCCGACTCAGGTGTCGGGCATGCCATCGGCTATTCCAATGAGTCCCGCATCCCGTTTGGCCGCCCATTCATCAAATATACCCCGACCTGGTCGCGCAGCTTCATGCCCCAGGACCAGAAGGTGCGAAACCTCGTGGCCCGGATGAAGCTGATGCCCATTCCGGAGCTGGTGGCCAAAAAGCGGCTGCTCTTTTGCGATGACTCGATTGTCCGCGGCACCCAGATGCGGGAAACCGTCGATCTGCTGTACCAGTGCAATGCCAGTGAAGTCCATGTCCGCTCGGCCTGTCCTCCGATCGTCTATGGCTGCAAGTACTTGAACTTCTCGGCCTCCCGCTCTCACATGGACCTGGCTACCCGCCAGGCGATCCTCCAGCTCGAAGGGCATGAACCCGAGTCGCTCAAGGCCTATTGCGATCCCTCGACCAGGCAGTACCAGGCTATGGTCGAGCATATTGGCAGGAAGCTCAATTTCTCGTCCCTGAAATACCAGACCATCCACGACATGGTGGAGGCCATCGGCATCGGTGCGGAAAATATCTGCACCTATTGCTGGAACGGCCAGGAATAGCCCGGACTCCGGTTTGCCTGGACCCAGTCACAGGCGGCAAGCCGGCAGGACCTTCAGTCCAGGCTCTCCCGCAGCTTGCCACAGCGGCTGGGATGGCGCATTTTTCGCAGCGCCTTGGCTTCGATCTGGCGAATCCGCTCGCGCGTGACTTTGAACTCGCGGCCAATCTCTTCGAGGGTGCGGCTTCGCCCGTCATCAATGCCGAACCGCAGGCGCAAGACCCTGTTTTCGCGGGGGGTCAAGGTGTCGAGGACCTTGTTGATCTGTTCCTTCAGGAACGAATGGGTCGCCAAGTCCAGCGGGGACTGGGATTCGTCGTCCGGGATGAAATCCTTCAACTGACTATCACCTTCGGTCCCAATCGGCTTATCCAGCGAAACCGGCTCATGAGAGATATGCTGGATCTGCCTGATGCGGTCAACAGTCATGCCCAGTTCATCCGCCAGTTCCACATCGTCTGGTTCGCGACCATAGATCTGGGTCAGGCGCCGGTGGGTGCGAGTGACTTTATTGATCGATTCGACCATATGGACCGGGACACGGATCGTCCGGCTCTGGTCAGCGATGGCCCGGGAAACTGCCTGGCGGATCCACCAGGTCGCATAGGTGCTGAACTTGAAGCCCTTGTCCGGATCGAATTTGTCCACGGCCCGCATCAGGCCGATATTCCCTTCCTGGATCAAATCCAGAAAAGTGATCCCATGGTTGACATAATGCTTGGCGATGCTGACCACCAGGCGCAGATTGGCTTCGCAAAGCTGTGCCTTGGCATCGGGATCGCCCTGCTGGGCCCGGATGGCCAGGTCCTTCTCAGCGGGGCCGCTCAATAAGGCGATCCGGCCGATTTCCTTCAGATACGATTTAACAGGGTCATCTGCCGCTTGCATCTCCCTGGAGTCTGATGCACGGTCAGGATCTTCCCGCTGCACAGGAAGGTTACTTTCGAGGTCCTGATCCTCAGTCGCCTCGATCGCTTCAATGATAGACATGACTGATCTCCTGCCTTGCCGGAACTTGCAGGTTGTTGAGATATGCCTGCAGACGTCCTGGCTCTTGCCTTGAATGAAAATGGACCCGGCCATCAGCCAGGTCCATTTTGATTACGGCTTAACGTTTACTTGGGAAATTCCCAAGGTTTGGCACCTGGGGTGCCCGGCTGGTTACCAGCGGTCGTTGTAGCTGTTGTTGTTGCGCTGCTGCTTGCGGGCGCGACGGCAATCCGGGCAACGGGTGGGCTCATTGGTGAAGCCTTTTTCCTGGTAGAAAGCCTGTTCACCTTCGGTGAAGACGAATCCGGCTCCGCAATCTTTACAAGTGAGGTTTTTTTCTGGCATATGATGTGCCTCCTTAAAATAATCAGGACTGACGTGATCAATCGATAAACAATGATTCAAAACAGCTCAATCCCAATGATTCAGGACGGCGAAATGACTTGAAAACCGGCTGGTCTTGTTGACCTCAGTGGATCGTACCACAAATAGAAAAATAATGCAAATCTTTTATGAAAATTGATGCGCCTGTCTGTTTTCACAAATTTCAGCGGCCAGAACGTTGACGGGCCGGTGCATAGGGTTGCCGCTCCTGGGGCCGGTTGGCAACCGGTCTCGCAGCGGGTTGTGGCCTGCGGTCGGTTGGCACAGCCTGGGCAGCAGCTGACCTGGGTTGTGCGGCAGCCGGTCTGGGCTGCTGGGCATGCCCAGTCTGCCTCGCCGGCCTGGGCTGGCGAGCGACAGGTGTTTGCTTGGGCTCGATCGTCATATTCGTCAAGGGATAGGGATGCTCCGACACCACCGGTATCGGCTTGGCGATCAATTTCTCGATGTCCTTGAGCAGCTTCTTCTCCGAGAAATCGCAAAAAGACAACGACGCGCCCTGTTTGCCCGCCCGGCCGGAGCGGCCGATCCGGTGGACATAAGTTTCCGCAACCTCCGGCAAGTCGAAGTTGACCACATAGGACAGGCCATCGATATCAATGCCGCGGGCAGCGATATCTGTCGCCACCAGGACGCGGGTGGACTTGTTCTTGAAATCGTTCAGGGCACGCTGGCGGGCATTTTGCGATTTATTGCCATGAATGGCCTGGGCTGAGATCTGGTCTCGTGCCAGGTCACGGGCAACGCGGTCTGCCCCATGCTTGGTGCGGGTAAAAACCAGGACTGAATCCAGCGTCGGGTCGCTGAGCAAATGACTGAGCAAATACCGCTTATTGACCTTGTCGACAAAATAGACCGTCTGCTGGATTTTTTCCACCGTCGGTGACTCCGGCGAAATGGAAACATGGACCGGATCGATCAGCATCGCATTCGACAGCTTGACGATCTCCTCCGGCATGGTGGCCGAAAAGAACAGGGTCTGGCGTTTGACAGGGACTTGGGCGATAATCCGCTTCACATCATGGATAAAGCCCATGTCGAGCATCCGGTCCGCTTCGTCAAGGGTCAAAATGTGCACATCCTGCAATGAGACCAGCTTCTGGCCCAGTAAATCAAGCAAGCGGCCGGGGGTAGCAACCAGGATATCGACCCCCTGGCGCAGCTCGATCTCCTGCTGCTTCTGGGAAACGCCGCCGAAGATCACACAGGATCTCAGACCTGTATGACGGCCATAGGTGACCAGGCTTTCATGGATCTGCAGCGCCAGTTCACGAGTCGGGGTCAGGATCAGGGAGCGGATGCGCCGGTGGACCAGCTTGCCATCCTGCATCAGGCGCTGCAGCGTCGGCACAGCAAAAGCGGCGGTTTTGCCCGTGCCTGTCTGGGCACAGCCAAGCAAGTCGCGTCCCAGCAGAGCCGGGGGGATGGCCTGGACCTGGATCGGGGTCGGATGTTTGTAGTGCGCCTGTTCCAGCGCCTTGAGAATGGGTGGGGCAATGTTCAGTTCAGTAAAAGTCATTGGATCTCCAGATTTCAATTTGTTTGCACAAAAAACCGCCTGTTCCACAGAACGGAAAGGCGGTCAGTTCAAGCGGATGGATTGTGAATTCTTTATTAATATAGCACAGGGAGCCCTGTCTTGTCATGTCTGTTCGATTATAATGGAATAGAACTTGCATCCAAGGAGGGCTTATGGATCATCGAGAGTGGGACCAGGCAAACCAGCATGATGCACAGGGTGATCCGCAAAGCCCTGACACCGTTGATTTTTTCAATATCCAGCCCCGCCATGTACCCAATCCAAATGCACCGGAACTCGACGATGACTTTGCTGACGATCCGGTCAGGCAGCCTCGCCAATTTCGCGAATATCGCCTGCAGCACCGCCAGCCGACCATGAACCGGCCGGTTATCCTATCCATTCTCCTGCTGGTGGTTCTGGTGGCGGCTGCCTTTGGCATCCAGCGCCTGATTGCCGGTAAGCGGGCCGCCCCCGTCGAAACCACCGCCACAACCGTGATCGAGGTCACGACAACCACCACGGCCCCGCCCCTCCAGATCCTCACGATCCGGGAAGGTCAGCGCTATAATGTCCGCCCTTCACCGGGGGTTTCTGAAGCCTCTCTGAAAACAGCGACAGGCGGCGAGCAGTACACCATCCAGCAAATCGTCACCGGCGAGCAGACCGCATATGGTGACCAGTGGTATGAAATTGTCCTGGATGGCAAAGCCGCCTACATCGTCGTTGATCCCGGCGGCCAGGATTTGTCTGGGCCAGCCAGCTGAAGCAGAGCCCTGAGCCATGAAGCTGGGGCTAGTCCTCGAAGGCGGCGCCAGCCGGACCTATTTCTCCTGTGGGGTGCTGGACGCGCTTTTGGAAGAGCAGATGATCGCCGACATGGTTATTGGCACCTCTGCCGGCATTGCCAATGCCTTATCCTACGCCTCGGGCCAGATCGGCCGCAATATCCAGGTTGCCAAAAACTACATGCGCGATCACCGCTACATGGGGATCCGCCATTTGCTCAATCCGAAAAACAGGAGCATCTACAACCTGGAATTTGTCTTTGAAACCATCCCCCAGACCTGCGTCCCATTTGATTTTGCTGCCTTCTCCCAGTTCAAGGGCGAGGTTGTGGCTACCGTGACCAATATGAAATCTGGCCTGACCGAATATCTGCCAGTGCCCAAACAAGGACGCCAGGATCTGGTCCTGATCGCCAGCTGTGCATTGCCCCTCCTGTTTCCGGTCATCGAGATCGATGGCCAGCCCTACATGGATGGCGGGATCACCACCCCGGTGCCCGTAGATGAAGCGATCCGCGCCGGGTGTGACAAGACCATTGTCATCCTGACACGGGAACGAGGGTACCTGAAACAGCCAGAAAAACTGATGCTCCTGGCAGCCAGATACTATAAACAGTACCCTGAGTTTGCCCGGGCTTTGCAGAACCGGACTCAGACCTATAACGACAATATGCGGCATGTGTTTGAACTGGAGGCAGAAGGCAAAGCCTTCATCATCGCCCCGGAATCGATGGCCGAAATCAGGCGCACCGAATCAGATCCGGATGTATTGGAGAGATTGTATCAGGCCGGCTACCACAGGCTGAAGCATCATCTGCCTGCACTCAAAGCCTACTTGGCAAACTGATTGTCTGTAGCCCCAGGGAAGGCACCTGCATCGACTCTCCTGGCCTGCATGATCAGGCCATTTTCTGCTTGAATTCGATCGACAGGCCATCCGGATCATAGACATAGAAATAGCGGTTCTCCGGATCAGGGAACCGGATGTCGGAGGGGTTGAGTGCCCAGTCCAAGGCTTTGATGCGCAGTCCATCAAGGTCTTCAGTCTGGAAGCAGATGGTCAGGCCCTTGGTCTCGACCTTGACACCCTCTGGCATTTCAACCAGCTCAATCTGGGTTGCCCCCTCCCGGTCCGCCAGAAATGCGATCCGCCAATCGTTACCCTGCGACAGGCGCTTCTGGACGGTCAGTCCGACAAATTCCTCATAGAACCGGATCGATTTCTCGAGATCCCGGACTCGTACAATCAGTTGGTAAAAATGCATGGGTTGCCTCCACTTTAAAATGATCGGTCGGTCAATCAGCCAAACCGGCCTGAGATGTAGTTGTTGGTCCGTTCATCCTCCGGCCGGGAGAACATGATCTCGGTCTTATTATACTCGATCACCTCACCATTGAGGAAAAAAGCGGTCAGGTCGGAGATCCGCGCCGCCTGTTGCATCGAATGGGTGACAATAATGATGCTATAGCTTTGCTTGAGCTCATTGATCAGCTCCTCGACCTTGAAGGCGGCAATCGGGTCCAGGGCGGAGGTCGGTTCGTCGAGCAGGAGGACATCCGGTTCTACCGCCAGGCAGCGGGCGATGCACAGGCGCTGTTGCTGGCCACCGGACAGGCCATACGCGTTTTCGTACAGGCGGTCTTTGACCTCATCCCAGAGCGCCGCATCAACCAGGCTTTTTTCCGCAATTTCCAGCAGCTTTTTCCGGTCGCGGATTCCATGCAGACGGGGGCCGAAGGTGACATTGTCGAGAATGGACTTGGGAAACGGGTTGGGCTTTTGGAATACCATGCCAACCCGGGCGCGCAATGCTTCGACTGGAATCTCGCGGTCAAGAATATTGCGACCATGGTACATGATGTCACCTGTGGTCCGGACGCCCGGGATCTCTTCAACCATCCGGTTCAATGTCTTGATGAAAGTCGATTTGCCACAGCCGGATGGGCCGATGATCGAGGTCACCTGGTTTTTCTGGATCGCCAGGTCCACATTTTTCAAGGCATGGTGCTCACCATACCAGAGGTTGAGGCCTTTGACATCATAGGCAGGCTCGGCAGGATGATCCATGCTGGCGGCAGACATTGGGGTCTTTATGTTCATCGGGGTCTTGGCTCCTCAGTATTGATGCGAGTATTTGTTGCGGATCACGATGGCGATCGAATTCAGGATAAAAAGCAAGGCCATCAGCACGATAATGGTCGCCGCAGCCAGATTGGCATATTCAGGCTGCAGGACTGCATCCAGTGTCCAGTAATAGATCTGGATCGGCAGCGCCGTAAAATCATCCAGGATGCTATTGGGCAGCTTCATGATCAAGGTCGGGATGCCAAGGACGACCAGAGGGGCGGTTTCGCCGATGGCGCGTGAAATCGCCAGGATGGTACCGGTCAAAATCCCCGGCATGGCCGTTGGCAGGACGATGCGCCAGATGGTTGTCCAGTGTGTGGCCCCCAGGCCATACGAAGCATCCCGTAAAAATCCCGGTACGGCCCGGATTGCCTCCTGGCTGGCGACAACGATGGTCGGCAGCACCAGCAGGGACAGCGTCAGGCCACCGGCGAGAATGCTCGAGCCCAGGCCGAGCAGGCGGCTAAAGACCGTCAGGCCCAAGAGTCCGAAAATGACGGAGGGCACGCCGGCCAGATTGGCAATATTGGTCTGGATCAGGGCATGCAGACGGCCCTTGGGCGCATATTCCTCGAGATAGACGGCAGTGGCGACCCCGATAATGACTGAGGTCGGGATCACAACCAGCATCAGCATCGCTGTGCCGCGTATGGCCCCTTTGATGCCGGCTTTTGCGGCAAAGCGCGAGAGATTGCTGGTCAAAAACTGCAAATCCAGCCAGCCGATGCTGTCCTTGATGATTTGGACAATCAGGATGCCCAGGACTACCAGCGCGAAAATCATCGAGACAAAGAAGACCTTCTGCGCCACCTGGTTGACCAGGATGCGCCGATTGATTCGTTTCTGGACCGAAACGGAAGTAAAGTAGGAGCCAGTGGTCATTTTTTGAACGGCAGCCTCAGACGACCGGAGCTGGCTTTGGGTCATATCTTTGTCCATATCAGTAAACCTCCCTGAACTTGCGGGCAATATGATTGGCAGTCATGTTCAGGACCAGCGTGAACACAAACAGGATCAGGCCGACGGCATACAGACTGTAATAGCCGATCGTGCCACTACCGGCATCGCCGCTGGTGAACTCGACGATATAGCCCGTCATAGTCTGGATCGACTGAGTGACATCGAGGGTAAAGCGCTTGGAGCTGCCACTGGCAATCGCCACAATCATGGTTTCCCCGATCGCCCGCGAAATACCCAGCACAATCGAGGCGATGACCCCGGACAGGGCCGCAGGCAGAACCACTTGGATCGAGGCTTCCAGCTTGGTCGAACCCAGTCCCAGGGCCGCCTCGCGGATGGCACTGGGCACCGAGCTCATGGCATCCTCGGAAAGCGAGGTGACCAGAGGGATGATCATGATGCCCATGACAATGCCTGGGGACAGGACATTCTTGGCCTCCAGGCTGGGGATCAGGCGGGTCAGGAGGGGCGTTACAAACGAATAGGCAAAAAATCCATAAACAATCGTGGGAATGCCCGCCAGCAATTCAATCACAGGCTTGATGCTCCGCTTGACCCGGTCTGTCGCAAACTGGCTCATATATATGGCTGCAGTCAGACCGACCGGGGTAGCGACCAGCATGGCGATCAAGGATGTCAGGACCGTACCGGTGATCAGCGGGATAAAACCGAATTTGGGCTCAGAGGCCAGCGGCGCGAGTTCGGTGCTGAAGACATCCTTGAGGGGGACCACCCGGAAAAAGTGCATGGCATCGTTGAGCAAGGTCAGAACAATGCCAACGGTCGTGATGATGGAGATCGATGCCGCGAGAACGAAGAAAGCCGGGATGAATTTTTCGTATTTTCTCGATCGGTGAGGATAGGTGCGGCGGGGCGGTTGCCCCAAGGCAGGCTCAATGTGGTTCATACAGGCAGACCTCTTTCATCAGCAGGCTTTCCGGGACTAAAGACAGGATGAGAAGCCAGAGCTTCCCATCCCATCAGCTAATATTGTGTCTTATGACGCGACTTTTTCATTAACCAATCTTATTCAGTTCAGCCAGATAAGCCTCATATTCGGCGGCTGGCAGCGGGGCAAACCCTGTTTCACCGGCCAGTTCAGCTGCACCCGTGGCAACGACATATTTGGCATAATCGAGAACCTGCGGTTTTTCCTTGGCGTACTTGAGGTTCAGGTAGGTGAAGACGGGGCGGGTGAAGCCGGCATAGGGCAGGTCTTCGCCAATGGTTTCCAGAGAAGGTTCGACCGGGCCATTGCCGAAGTCAACTTTGACCGCCTGGATCTTGTCTTTATTGCTCACGTAGTAACCAAACCCGAAGAAAGCGATGGCATTCTTGTCCTTGGAGACCAAGTCGACGAGCGTGGAGTATTCCTGCTGCAGATTGACTGTTTTGACCATTTCTGCCTTGTCGAGGATTTTTTCAAAGAAGAATTCGTATGTCCCATGGTTTTCATTGGGGCCATAGAATTTGACCTCTTCAGCCGGCCAATCTGCCCGGATATCTGACCAGAGCACTTTATCATCGGCCTTGTAGCTGCCAGACAGAAACATCTTGACGATTTCGTCCCTGGTCATTTCGGTCGCCCATGTATTGTCCTTGTTAATGACCATGGTCAGGCCGTCGAGGGCAAGTTTGATTTCCATGACATCGGTTTCATAGTTCAGGCCGTTCGCCTTCAGCTGGTCGATTTCTTCCTGCTTGATGGCACGGGAGGCGTCAGAAAGATCGGTTTCACCAGGGATGAATTTCTTGAATCCGGCGCTGGACCCGGCGCGGCCGACCTGGACGCTGACTTCCGGCTGGACTTCCGTCATATAGGTTTCAGCGATGGCGGCCATCAGGGGGTAGACCGTACCCGAACCGTCAATGATGACATCGCCGCTCAGTTCAGCTGTCTTTTCGGCGGCAGTGGTTTCAGCAGCGGTGGTGGCAGCTGCGCCAGCAGTGGTGGCAGCAGTGGATGAAGCGCAAGCAGCAGTCGAAAGAAGCATCGACGCGGCCAGCAGAGCAGTGGCAAGTTTTTTAAGCATTTGTGTGTTCCTCCAATTTTTCCTTAACTGTCCAGTGACTAGTGATCCGGTTGGAATCGCGATCAACTTCGGTAACTCTTTTGTGAACACCCTCATCTTAGCAAGCATGCTCCAGCTGGATCATCAGAACTGAATTAAAGGAATGTAAAAGGTAGGTTAGGGCCCAGTGGTATGGCTGAGATGCCAAATTGGGGTAAGATAGAAAAAGCATCCCCCATGGCAAAGGAGGCATCAGCGATGAACCCTGATAAAATCAGGCGAGCCTTGGAGAAACGTGGTTATCGAGTCATTTCATTTGATCGGGCCCAAGCTGCAGCCGACTACCTGGTCAGTCAGATTTCCGGCTGCTCGGTTGGCCTGGGTGATTCGGCCACCCTGGCAACGATGGATCTGGCCACTCGATTATCCATAGACAATCAGGTCTTTGACCCTGGCTCTTGTCCGGACAGTGAATTCCTCGAGACCGCCGCAAAAGCCTTGCACACTGAAATTTTCCTGACCTCTGTCAATGCTGTGGCCGAGACTGGTGAGCTGGTCAATCTGGATGGAACAGGCAACCGGGTCGCTGGTTCCTTGTTCGGACACAAGAAGGTGTATTTCGTTTTTGGCACCAATAAGATCGAGCCAACACTCGAGCAGGCCATCTGGCGGGCCAGGAATATTGCCGCACCTCGAAATGCCAAAAGGCTGGGCTATCACACGCCCTGTGCCATCCTGGGCGACCGCTGCTATGATTGCTCAGCGCCCGACCGGATCTGCAATGCGATGGTGATCTATTATGGTAAAATGCATTCGACCGAGGCAGAAATCATCATCATCGATGAAGTCCTGGGCTATTGAATCGATCAACGGGGGGTTGTCATGGAAAATGTCCTGTTTGCATTCGGATTGACTTTGTTTGCCGGCCTGTCCACGGGAATCGGCAGCATCATTGCCTTTGTCTCCAAAAAGAGCAGTCCACGCTTTCTGTCTGTCAGCCTCGGTTTCTCGGCTGGGGTGATGATCTATGTGTCGCTGGTTGAGATCTTTTTCAAGGCCAAGAGCAGTCTGATGGCCGAGCTGGGCGTGCGCCCCGGGTCCTGGGTGACCGTGATTGCTTTCTTTGGCGGCATGTTCCTGATCGCGTTCATCGACAAGCTGGTCCCCTCCTCGGAAAATCCTCATGAACTGCACTCGGTCGAAGAAATGTCTGCAGAGCATCCGGATGCCAGCCATCATATCAAGCAGATCGAAATGCGGGAAAAAGCCCTGAAAAACCATAAGTTGCTGCGCATGGGCGTGATGACCGCCCTGGCGATCGGCATACATAATTTCCCGGAAGGTCTGGCCACGTTCATTGCCGCCCTGCAGGAGCCCAAGATCGCCATCCCGATTGCGGCTGCCATCGCCATCCACAATATACCGGAGGGCATCGCCGTATCCGTTCCGATCTTCTATGCAACCGGCAGCAAACGGAAAGCATTTTTCTACTCATTCGTCTCCGGCCTGTCCGAGCCCGTCGGAGCACTGGTTGGTTATCTGATTCTCTTGCCATTCATGAGCAATACCATGATGGGAGTCATTTTTGCGCTGGTCTCCGGCATCATGGTCTTCATCTCCCTGGATGAGCTGCTGCCCTCGGCCAGAGATTATGGTGAACACCACCTGTCCATCTATGGCCTGGTCGCCGGCATGAT
>CAZCMX010000013.1:25989-45413 GCA_964499985.1 uncultured Mageeibacillus sp. | reverse complement strand
ACACGACAAAAGCGGTATAATACTCCTATTGGATTGCCACTTTCCCCTCATGACTTCTGAGGTATGTGCCATGTTCAGGCCTGGGCGTTTTTCCGGTGGAGTTCATCCGAAAAGTCACAAGAATACAGACGCTTATCCGACGGTTCATCTCGATGATTTTACGCAGATTCGCCTGCCGATGAGCATGCATGTCGGTCCGCCGTGTACACCGGTGGTCAAGGTTGGCGACCGGGTTAAGGTCGGCCAATTGGTGGGCCGGGCAACCGGTCCTCTGGCCGTGCCGATCCACTCGAGTGTCTCTGGCCAGGTCACGGCCATCCGCTGGGAAACCTTCGTAGATGGCCGCTCGGTCGAGGTGGTCCAGATTGAATCCGATGGCCTGTATTCCCACGCCGAGTCTGTGCTGCCACCCATTGTTACGGACCGGGAGAGTTTTCTCCAGGCTCTGCAGGATTCAGGTCTGGTTGGCCTGGGGGGCGCCGGTTTCCCGACCCACAGGAAACTCCGGATTCCAGAGGGCAAGCAGGTGGAGTATCTGCTGATCAATGCCGCTGAGTGTGAGCCCTATATCACGGCTGATTTTCGCCAGTGCGCCGAACATCCTGATGAAATCATTGCCGGCATTGCTTTGGTGATGCGCTATCTTGCGATCCCGCAGGCGATCATCGGGATCGAGGACAATAAGCCGCTGGCCGCAAGGCTGCTCAAAGACGAACTGGCGCGGCCAGGCGATGGCTTGGCTTTGAAAACGGCGATTCGGGTTCAACTTCTGAAAACCGTCTATCCGCAAGGCGCAGAGCGAGTATTGATCCATTCTCTGACTGGACGGACGGTGCCCTCCGGGGGCCTGCCGATCGATGTCGGGGTCGTGATGCTCAATGTCAGTACGGTGCGGTTCATTGCCAAGTACATCAAGACCGGAATGCCGCTGGTGCGAAAGCATCTGACTCTGGATGGCAGTGGGATCAAAAAGCCCTGCAATGTCAGTGTACCGATCGGGGCAATGATCCCGGATGTCATTGCCCATGCCGGTGGCAATGCTCTGGCGGCTGGCAAGATCATCATGGGCAGCTCCATGATGGGGGTGGCGCTCGATCGGCTGGACCTGCCGGTCATCAAGCAGAACAATATGATTCTGGTCTTTGATTCCTGCGAGGCTAATTTGCCGGGCGAATCGCAATGCATCCACTGCGGCCGTTGCGTCCGGGTTTGTCCGATGCGTTTACTGCCCTATGCCCTGGATGATGGGGCCCGCCGGCAAGACCTCGGGCAATTGCAGGCAAACCATGTCCAAGATTGCATTGAGTGTGGCTGCTGCACCTATGTCTGCCCAGCCAAAAAGTTCCTCGTCCAGAATATTCGCGCCGGCAAGGTCCAGGTGCGCCAGGCGAACTGAAGCGGTTGCCGTTGCACCGGAAATCGTGAAGGGGTAAGATGCAATCATGTCTGGATGTTTCGCCCACGGACCCGAGGGATCCAGCAGGCAGATACATTCTCTCGATAGCATCCATAGAGGAGGGACCCCTGATGTCGTATTTGGATGATTTGTTTGGTTTGTCAGGAAAAGTTGCGATCGTGACTGGCGGTGGCCAAGGGATCGGCCAGGTGGTGGCAGTTGGCCTGGCCAGGGCTGGGGCTGAAATTTATATTTTGAATCGTTCCCAGGCCGATGAGACCCTCCAGTTGATCGCGGCCGCTGGAGGCAAAGCCCATTTCATTGCCACGGATGTCACCGAGGAGGCCAGTGTGGACGCTGCCATGGCGCAAATCCTGGCCCAGTCCGGTGCGATCGATATCGTCTTCAACAATGCCGGTATCTGCATTCATGAGGACTCGCTTGCAACCAGCATCGAGGATTTCCGTCGGGTCATTGATGTCAATCTGACCGGTGAGTTCATCGTGGCCCGGGCCGCGGGCCGGATCATGCTTGAGCGGGGAATTGCCGGCAGCATCATCAATATGGCTTCGATGTCGGGCTCTATCGTCAATATTCCCCAATGGCAGTGCTCATACAATGCCTCGAAAGCCGCGGTCATCCATATGACACGCTCGCTGGCGGCGGAGTGGGCCGAGGCCAGGATCCGGGTCAATAGCATCAGTCCGGGATATATTGCGACGCCGATGTCTGTCGATACGCCGCAGGCGCTCAAGGATGCCTGGATGCCGCTGATCCCGATGCACCGCATGGGCAAGCCGGAGGAGCTGATCCCGGCGATTCTCTACCTGGCCAGTGACGCCTCCGGATATACGTCCGGCAGCGATGTCATCGTGGATGGGGCATATACCTGCGTCTGAGGGCTGTTTCCTGCTGGAAACGAGCTTGCCAGAACAAAATAAGGACCGGACATCAAAGTCCGGTCCTCTGTTTGTGCGCCGAAAATTCAATCAATCCAGCATATAGCGCTGGAATTCCACCGCGTTTTTGGCATCGAGGTCGAGCTGGGCGTCGTCAGCGCCGGGATTCATTTCGCGCCAGATCTTGATGTCGGAGCCGACCTGGCCCCCCATGCGGACGAAGGGTTCCATGACGATGGCGCCCTGATAATGGATGTCGCGCAGGGCTTCGCCGATTTCGCGCCAGGGGGTGCGGCCGCGGCCGGGTACGCGGCGATTGCATTCGCCGGTATGGAAATGGCCCAGATGCTGGCCGGCCTTGCGGATGGCGCCACCGATGCTGTCTTCTTCGATGTTCATGTGGAAGGTGTCGAGCATGATCTTGACCCGCGGGTGGTTGACTTCCTGGACAAATTGGACAGCTTCCTCGGCGGTATTGAGGAGATAGCCCTCGAAACGGTTAAGAACTTCCAGGCAATAGTCCACGCCACAGGCAGCAGCGACTTGGGCCATTTCGGCGACCCCGGCGACACTGCGGGCCCAGTCGCCGGGCTTGTCGATCGGTTTGCTGTAGTCGACCGGCCAATAGGAGTAGATACCACCGCCAATGACATGGATATCCATTTTTTCCAGGCGTGAGAGCAGATCGGTGAAGAAGGCCTTGGCATGGGCGCGGACAGCCGGGTCGGCCGAGGCCAGGTTCTGGTCCGGACTGGGGCCATGACCGCAGGTCAGGGTGATGCCATTGGCAGCGGCGCAAGCCTTGATGTCTTTCATTTGCTGTTCGGAATAGAACGGCAGGGGGCTGGCGGCAATTTCCAGGATGTCAAAGCCCAGCTGGGCCGCCTTCTCGATATAAGGGATATAGTCGGCTTGCCACTGCTTTTCCCAATAGGCATAGTAGATACCGTGTTTCATGAATACCTCCTTGATCGGTTGACGTGATTTATTCCCATAACGCATCGAGCTGTTCAGAGAATTGCCTGAAGCGTTGGTATTTGCGTTCGTAAAGGTCAGCTAAGGCTGATTGAGGCTCGTAGCGCTGTTTGACCCGGACCATGGCATGGCTGGCGGCGGCCAGGTCCTGATAGTGCCCATCGGCTACGCTGGCGGCCATGGCACAGCCCAGGGCGCCCAGTTCGCTGGATTCCAGGGTCTCGACGGGCAGCTGGAAGACATCGGCAAACATCTGGACCCAGAAGGGGGAGTTGGCTGCGCCGCCGGCCAGACGGATGACGCTGGGCTTCTTGTGGGCCAAAAGCTTTTCCAGATGGACCCGATGGCCCAGGCAGATGCCTTCCATCACGGCCCGGATGATCTGGGACCGGGTATGGGAGCTGTCCAGCCCGAGCAGGCTGGCTTTGGCCCGGGGATTGTAATTGGATCCATACAGGTAGGGCAGGAAAATGATGTCATGGTCTTCGGGGGCGACCGCGGCTGCCATCTCGTCGGTCAGGCGATAGACGCTGATCCCGCGAGCCTCAGCCAGCTGCTTTTCCTCGCTCATGAAAAGTTCGATGAACCATTCGTGGTTGCCAGCCGAGGTCGGGCTGCTTTCTTCGATAAAGTAGTAGTCCGGCAGGGCATAGATGGAATTCATCATGACGCTGTGATCGGTGACGGGCTGCCGGGAAATGAAGCCATTGATGCTCCAGGTCCCTGCGATGACGCAGAATTTGTCGTCGCTGAGGATGTCCATGGCAATGGCACAGGCATCGATGTCGAACATGCCCCCGGCCACGGGAATACCGGCGGGAAGACCGGTCTGGGCTGCGACCTCCGGGGTGACAAAACCGCAGACATCGGTAGAGTGTTTGAGCGGGGGCAGGGCAGCGTACAGGTCGCCGAGGCCAAAGGTCTCCATCAGGTTGCGGTCAAAGCGGCGATCCTTGAGATTGAGCAGGTTCGAACCGGAATAATCGGTGATTTCAGCAAACGCTTCGCCCGTCAGGCGGAAGCGGATATAGTCCTTGCACTCGAAAATCCACTGGGTATTGGCCAAGGCCTGGGGTTCATGGTCTTTGAGCCAGCGCAGGATCGAGACCGGCTGGCTGGCCAGGATTTTCTGGAAATTGGTGGCAAAAGCCTTTTCCCTGGTTCCGTCCGCATTGAAGCGGTCGGCATAGTCGACTGCCCTGGCATCGGTCGAAACGATCCCGTTATAGGCGGGCCGCTGATCCTTGCCCCAGAGGTACAGGCCTTTGCCGTGGCCGGAACAGGCCACACTTTTGATCTGGGCGGCGATTTCAGGACCTGCTTGTGCGACTGCCGCGTGCAGGACTCGCAGATTGGCTGCCCACAGCTCCGTCATGTCGCGTTCCGTAAAACCGGGTGCAGGCGTCAGCATGGTCAATTTCTCGGAAGCACGGGTGATCATTTGTCCCGTCTGGTCAAAGACGACGGCCTTGACCAGCGTGCCACCATTATCGAGACCCAGATAGTAGTTCATGTGCATTGCCTCCCATATTGGCTAAGGGCTCCCACTAAAGCAAGACATTCAGTGGGAGCCCAGATGACATCAATGATACGTCAATTGAGAATAAAAATCAGGCTTAGAAAGGATAGTTGTCAACATTTTCCTTGGTGAAGACGGCCGGAGGACCCATGACGACGTCTTTGCCGCTGACAACGATCTTGCCGACATTCGGAACGTCCATGCCATCGGTGACCGGGGTGCCATCGAGAATGGCCTTGGCCAGGTAGACGGTCAGGTAGCCGAGGGTTGCCGGATCCCAGAGCAGGGAAGCGTCGAGGGAGCCGTCCTGGAGGTAGGGCTTGGAGTCAGTCGGCATGGCTGTGCCAACAACGGTGATCTGGTCCTGGAGGCCTTTTTCCTGGACTGCTTTGGCGATGCCGAGCGGAGCCGGAGTGGAATAGCCGAGGATGCCGATCAGGTCAGGATAGGTTTTCATCAGGTCGAGAGCCTTCTGGTAGGCGATGTCGGCTGATTCGTCGGAACCGATTTTCTCGGTGACCAGCTTGAGGTTCGGATATTTGGTTTTGGCGTATTCAGCACCGAGATCGATCCAGGTGTTGAGGTTGGCAGCAGACAGGCCACCGGTGATGATGGCGTAGTTGCCGGAATCTTTGCCGGAGATTTTGACGAGCTGGTCGAAATAGACCTGGGCCAGTTCCTTGTCGTCGATCTGGTGGACAGAAAGTTCGACAACGGCTTTGTCAGCAGGGGTGTCCCAGTCGAGGACCTTGATGCCGGCGTCTTTGGCCTTCTGCAGGACAGGGGTCAGGGCAGCCGCATCGTTGGGAGCGACGCAGATCGCATCGACGCCCTGGGTGATGTAGTCTTCGATCATCTGGACCTGCTGGGCAGCGTCACCGACGGAAGGACCGTTGTAGATGACATTGACGCCGAGGTCTTTGCCAGCCTGTTCGGCACCGGTCTGGGAACGGTTGAAGTAGGGGATGCCGATCAGCTTGGGCATGACAACAATGGTATAGGGTTCGCTGCCGCCAGCGGCTGCAGTGGTCTCGGCAGCAGCTGCGGTGGTCGCTGCAGGAGCAGCTGTGGTGGCCGTGGTGGTTGCTGCAGAACAGCCAACCAGGGTGACCATCACGAGGACGAGCATGACAGAGATTGCTTTTTTGAACATGGGTCTTCCTCCTTTTATTTATCAGCACGCAGGTGCGTGCATGATTTCAATGGATCCGGGAACGAATGGACCAGGGTGTGATTCAGGCGGCTTTGGCTGCCGCCTGTTGTTTGCTGCGGCGAGCAGAAAGGATCATGCTGATGAAATTGATGGCCAGGACCACCAGCAGCAAGCCACCCATGATGACGTCGGTCAGGAAGCGGTTGACATTGAGCAGGTTGAGCCCGGACGAGATGGCCTGGATGATGAACACCGCAGTGACCGTGCCGATGACCTTGCCGTAGCCGCCATTGATGTCGGTGCCGCCGAGGACGGTGGCGACGATCGATTTCATCAGATAGGATGAGCCATAGTCGACCTTGGCGGAGTTGTAGCGGGATGAAATCAGGATGGCGGCAAAGATGCCACAGGCTGCTGACAGCAGGTAGACCCGCATCAGGACCGAGCGATTGTTGACGCCGGAGAAATAGGTCGCCGTTGGATTGCAGCCGACCATGTAGACGTGGCGGCCCCAGACGGTATGTTCGAGCAGGATCACAAAAGCGATGACAGCGAGGATATAGAGCAGCATGGGGAAGGGGATGCCGAGGATTTTACCGGCGCCGATCCACATGTAGTTGGGTGGGAAACCGGAGATGGCGCCGCCCTTGGTGATCAGCAGGCCAACCCCTTCGAAAATCATCATGGTGGAGATGGTGACCAGCATCGGTGCGACTCCGAAATGGGCAACGGCCAGACCATTGAGGGCGCCACCGAGCAGGGCGACAACGACGATGCCGGCCAGGCCGCCGATCAGGGCCACCGTGGCATTGCCTGCCCCCTGGTTGAAGATTTTCGAGATGATCAGGGCGCCGAAAATGGAAGACATGGCAGCGGTATTGATCACGGAAAGGTTGATGCCGCCCGTGAGGACGACGACCATCATGCCGAGGGCGATGAAGCCGAATTCCGGCAGCTGGAAAGCCATCGAGACCAGATTGGCCGAGCTGAGGAACTTGCCCTTGGTCAACAGGGTCAAAAGGAGGGTGATGACAATCAGCACGACGACCAGGGTCGCTTCCTTGGAATTGTCGCGAATGGATTTGAGCAGGGGATTTTTGGGGCTCTGGTTCATGACGGTTCCTCCTCTTTCAGGCCACGTCAACTTTGACGCGTTTGGCTTCGGCTCTTCTGGCACGGAGGATATCCGCTGTCACCGCAAACAGGATGACTGAACCGATGAAGATCTTTTGCCAGAAGGTGGGGATCTTGAGCAGGATCATGCCGTTTTCCAGCAGTCCCATCAGGACCACACCCAGCAGGGTGCCCAGGACGCTGCCATAACCGCCTGACGTGCTGGCGCCGCCGACAACGACGGCACCAATGACTTTGAGTTCAAATCCGGTGAAGACCTTGGGATCCACCTGGCCGAAAATGCTGGTCCGGACGACGCCCGCGATGCCGCTGACAAAGCCGATGAACATGTAGAGCATGAACTGCAGCCGTTTGACATTGAAGCCGATCCGTTCAGCGGAGATGATATTGCCGCCGATCGCGAAAACCCCGCGGCCCCAATAGGTGTATTTCAAGAGCCACCAGGTCAGGACGACCATGACGATCAGGAAAATGAACTGGACCGGGACCAGGTCAAACAGGTATTTTTTGCCGAATTCGACGAAGCCTGCCGGGATATTGGTGATCCAGTTGCCATTGGTGATGAAGTTCATCAGGCCCTGGTAAATGGACAGGGTGCCCAGGGTGGCAACGATCGGTGGCATTTTCATGAAGGCGATGAAGGCGCCATTGATTGCACCCAGCAGGACTCCGGTCAGGGCGCCCGCCAAAAAGCCGAGGGCAATATTGTCCGAGACATAGATCATGAAATAGGCTGACATGACTGATGCGACGCCCATCAGGGCTCCGACGGAGACATCGATGCCGCCGGTCAGAATGATGGGGAGCATGCCCATGGCGGCGATGGCCAGGACCAGGTTGGATTTGACAATGTCGAAAATATTGCCCGTGGTCAGAAACGCTGTGGGATTGCCGATGGAAATGATCAGGAAGACCGCGGTCACGATCATCAGGATCATGAACTCCTTCGTTTTCATCCATTCTTTCATGCGGTGATTCTCCTCAATCTTTGATCCTTAGCCGACCTTGTTGTCAGCAAGAAAGGCTTTGTTCATGATGGCTTCGGAATTGATCTGACTGCCCGTGAATTCACCGTTGATCTTGCCCCGGCGCATGACCAGGACCCGGTCGCTGATGGCGAGGACCTCCGGCAGCTCAGAGGAAATCATGATCACGGCCATGCCATCATCTGCCAGTTGCCGCATCAGGCGGTGGATTTCAGCCTTGGCGCCGACATCGATGCCATTGGTGGGTTCATCAATGATCAGGATTTTCGGATGGGTGGCCAGCCATTTGCCGATGACAATCCGCTGGGCATTGCCGCCTGAAAATTGGCCCGCCAGCATGTCTGGCACCGCCGGGCGGACATTGATTTCCCGGATCCATTTGTCCGCTTCCGCGTGGAGCTGCTTCTGGTCGATCAGCTGCAGCGAATTGGTCAGCTGGTCGAGGACCGCCAGGGTGATGTTGTCACGCATATTCTGGCGCAGGACAAGACCCTCGACGGCCCGGTTTTCCGGTACAAAGGCAATGCCGGCCGCCACCGCGTCGCTGGGGGTGGAGAAATCGACCGGACTGCCATTGAGCAGGATCGTGCCGCTGTCGGGCTTGTTCAGGCCAAACAGGGCATGGACCATCTCAGTCCGCCCGGAGCCGACCAGTCCGGTGATGCCGAGGATTTCGCCACGGTGGAGCTGGAAGGAAATATCCTTGAAATTGCCGGCTTTGGTCAGACTCTGGACCTCCAGGATCGTCTCTCCGATCGCTTTCGCTTCGAGGCGGTCATAGGAGACGGACCGGCCGACCATCAGGGCAATCAGCTTGTTATTGTCCATTTCTTTGGCCGGATAATCGCCGATGAACTTGCCATCCCGCAGGACGGTGAAGGTTTCGCAGACTTCAAAAAGCTCCTCCAGCTTATGGCTGACGAAGACAACGGAGATGCCATCGGCTTGCAAGTTGCGGATGATCTTGAACAGCAGGTCCACCTCACCCTTGGACAGGGCCGATGTGGGCTCGTCCATGATGATCATTTTGGCATTGCTGGCCAGGGAGCGGGCGATGGCGACCAGCTGCTGCTTGGCGATCGACAGGTTGCCCAGCCGGCTATCGAGCGGGATGTCCACGCCCAGGTATTCAATGGCCTTGCGGGCGACCTGGCGCATGTCTTTCCAGTCCACCAGGGTGCTGCCCTGCTGGAGGGAGCTGCTGATCGCGATGTTTTCAGCGACAGTCAGATTGGCAAACAGGGAGAAATCCTGGAAGATGATCGAGATGCCATGCCGGACCGAGGTGATCGGATTGAGCTTGCCGATGACCTCGCCTTCGATCTCGATATGGGCACCGGGATCGGGCTCGTAGACACCGGCCAAGACCTTGATCAAGGTCGATTTTCCGGCACCGTTTTCACCAATCAATGCATGGACTTCCCCTTTTTTGACGCTGAAGGAGACATTATCGAGTGCCTTAACACTGGGGAAGGTCTTGCTGACATTCCTGACACGGAGAAAATATTCACTTTCCATGGCCGCTTCCTGTTCTTTCTTTTATTTTGTGCCTGGCCGTTCAACCGGCGAAGACAAATCCTTCGGAAAAATCCTGTTCGAGTATGGGCTGTCCTTTTGCCATGAAGTCGTCCAGGGTCATCTGGTTATAGAGCAGTTTTTCAAAGTTGGTCAGGATATATTCATTGAGCCTGGTTGGGAAAAAGCCCCAGGGGGCATAGCCGGTTCCCGGCTGGTTCATATTGTAGCTTTGGGCATCGAGTGCCTTCTTGATGTCGACGGGCATGTCAGACGGGAAAAGGGAGGGGTCAATCGGGCGGGCTGGGGTGGAGAAGCCGGAGGCAACCACCTTGGCTGCAACCTTTTCGTCCAGATAATAATCCATCATCATCTCGACACAAAGATCGGCATGGCTGGAGGTTGTGGTGATGCCGATGGCTTCACCCAGGGAGATGGCCGAAGCAGGCGGGACGCCTTCGCGCATGGACGGCCAGATGGTTTGTCCCCAGTCGAAGCTCCAGGTGCCTGGCGCGGTATCCACCAAAGTCAGCCAGGCGCCTTCGAAGTTCATCACGGCCTGCTGGCGGGTGAACTGCTCCCGGGCCTCATTGAGCGGCGTGGCGGCACTGCGCCGGCCACCGATATATCCGGCATCCCAGTCCGCCTTCATCAGCTCGAAAGCGCCCCGGATGATGGGATCATTGAACGGGCGGGTTCCCTGCAGCAGCTCGCGGATGACATCTGCACCGCAATACGTGGTCAGGTAATGCTCGACATACCAGTTCAAGAGGATATTGACCCCGGAATAGCCGAAGGCCACCGGAATCAGGTTGGCATCCAGGGCCGCCTCGCACAGGGCGACGAACTCTGCCCTGGTCCGGGGGACATCCAGGCCGAGGCGGTCGATCAGGGTTTTGTTATAGGTCAGAGCGGTGGCTTCCACAGATTGGGGCAGCGCGTACATCTGGCCATTGAACAGGGTGGCCCGGATCGCCCAGTCGTACATGACCTGGTCCAGGTTGTATTGCTTGCGGTAATTTTCAAGGTTCAGGATCTGCTTGCGGGTCGCGTAGTAGGGGACATCGAAGCTGTCCATATAGAACATGTCAGGACCTGCACCAGCTTCGATCTGGACCCGGACCGAGGTCTGCCAGTCGGGATAGGTCCGGAAATTGACGGTCACATCCGGGTGCTTCTGGGTAAAAGGATCGAAGATATACTTGAACCAGACCTGCTGCTGGCTATCCTTGATGTACTGCCAGGCGACATTGATCTCCACAGCCTTTTCGGTTGTGCTGCCAGCACCACTTTCGACAGCCGGGCTGGGCTCAGAAGACGTGACCGGACTGGCCTGGCATCCTGCCAGCAAGCCGATAATCATCAGCAAAATGATGATTGACTTGCCAAGTTTGAATCCCTCTTTGGTCATGTTCACTCCAATTCCAACCTTGCAACAACTAAAGATTAAGATTTTATGAACTTTAAGTAAATCAATTTTCATCAGGTTTTTTATTTACAATTTATTACGATCCAGCCCGAATGTTAAAAATGTATAATTATTTGTCAGACTTGCCCTATTCTTTTGGTTGAAGTCCAGGCGGATCTATTCATTCTGGACAGTCGAATGAAGCCATGATATAAGAAAAGTGTTTGCCTGACCATGCCCATCCGGCACCGGAAACAAAGCAAAGCGGGATTTGGATTGGAATTGAAGCCGACACTAAGCTTGAAAAACTATATGGTCCTGTTTATCTCCGGGGTTGTTGTCCTGATGACGCTGGCTTTGCTCGTGGTGCCGAAAAATCTCTATGAATCGATCTATGCCGACCAGGCGGAGAACTATTCGCAGGATATCGCCGTCCAGACCAGCACGGGGATTGCCTATGCCCTGCGGGATTTCGATGCCAAAATTGACCAGCTGGTCGAGGAGCCTGTCTTCAGGCAGCTGGTCGAGTCGGACCAGGACGAGCCCACACAGTGGTTTGTTTTCAACCAATTGATGGCGGACTACCTGTCACCGCGTTCGCTGGACCAGTACTATGTCCAGAACATCGATCTCTATGTCAAGTCATCCGGGGCCGCCTATTCCTATGGCAGCAAGCCCACCCGGCTGAGCCAGCCCTTTCAGAGTGTCTACATGGCCCAGGCCCTGGTCTATCCGATGGAGCTCAACTGGATGGGCTATAATCCTGCTGTGGACAGCATCGACATCTCCCGCCTGATCTATGACCCTGTGACCTATGAAACCAAAGCCTTGCTGGTCATCCGGATGTCCGTCGATTTCCTGCTGGACAAGTTCAATGCCTTCAATACCATCAGCATCGACAAAATGTACATCACGGATGAAGAGGCGCGAGTCATGGGGGCCAATGATAAAAAGGCTCTGGGCACAACGGCCGAGTATGCCGAGCTGATCCGGAACAAGCAATCCGGGACCATCAGCAATCCGAGCCAGCTGATCATTTTCAGCCGCCTGGAGGATGTGGAGGCATCTTTCCCCTATGAGAAATGGACCACCATCGTCCAGATTGACAAATCGATCCTGTTCGCCAGCCTGAACCAGCTGGTCGGTTTTCTCTATGTGTTTGCCGCCATGATCGCGGCCATGGGCATTGTTCTGGCGGTTCTGATCGCCCGGCGGGTCAGCCGGCCGATCGACAGCCTGGTCCGGGCGATGGGCCAGGCGGAGCAAGGCAATCTGGTCACCAGTCTCGAGTCGCGCTCGTCCATCCGTGAGGTCCGCCTGTTCAACCGTGGCTTCAATGAAATGACAGCCAAGCTGAACAATCTGATCAATACCGTCTATAAAATCCGGCTGGCCGAAAAGGAAGCCCAGCTGCGCAACCTGCTGGCCAAGATCAATCCGCATTTCCTGTTCAACACCCTGCAGATGATCAGCTGGAAAGCCCATGAATATGAGGCCGACCAGGTCTGCGACATGATCCACAGCCTCAGCTATATGCTGGAGACCGAGCTCTATGCCAACGGTGACCAGACCTTCACCCTGGCCGAGGAATTGCAGTATATCGAACATTATGTCAAAATCATCCGTTCCAAATATGTCGACAAGATCAAGGTCCAGATCCAGGTGCCGGAGGAGCTCTTGCAGTATCAGATCCCCAAGCTGATCATCCAGCCCATCCTGGAGAATGCCATCACACATGGCCTGGCGCCCAAGACGTCGGCAGGCCAGGTTTGGCTTCAAGTGACCCGGGAGGGGGAGGACATGGTCATCACAATCGTGGATGATGGCGTGGGCATGCGCAGCAATGTCCTGAAAAACGCCCTCGACCTGGATGCCACTGAAGCAGAAAAAGCGGCCACCGGCCGGCACGGGATCGCCCTGGCCAATATCCAGCAGCGGGTCCACCTGCTGTATGGGGAAGCCTATGGCCTGGCCATCGAGAGCAATTTGTCTGACGGAACCCGTGTCACGCTGCGCATCCCTTTGCAGAAAACAGGCGAAAGGTGACCCATGATCAAAATCTTAATCGTTGAGGATGAGGCTGGGATCCGGAACAGCCTGGCCCAGGCCTTCCCCTGGCACGAGATGGGCTGCGAACTGATCGACAGCGCAGATTCCGGGATCAGCGCCCTGGCCCTGTGCATGAAAAACCAGCCAGACATCATTATTTCGGATATCGTCATGCCGGGTGTGGATGGCCTGACTTTTCTGCGCTATGTGCGCGAACAATACCCGGAAACCCAGTTCATCATCCTGACCGGGCACCGGAATTTTGACTATGCCAGGGACGCGATCAATCTCGGCGCATCCTATTTCCTGACCAAACCGATCGTCTATGCGGAATTGCTGGACGCCATCAATAAGCTGATTGACAAGATCTACAGCCAGCAGGAAAACAAGCGCATCATCAACCAGCGCGAGCAAGTCCTGCGCCACCTGCTGACGGGCAAGATTTTCAAGTCCACGGAAATTGTCCCTCAGGTCAAAAGCTTTTTCGACAGTCTGGACCGTTACCAGGTGGTGGTCTTCCGTTTTGATTATGAGCTGGGAGACCTGGTGCGCCAGCAAAACCTGCAGACCTATCTGGAAACCCTGATCACCGGACAGGCCGTGACCTTGACCCGCGTCGATGACCAGAACCTGGCGATGGTTCTGAAAAGTGACTCCCAGCATGCAGACAGCGATTCCCTGCGCCATTTTCTGAGCCAGATCCTCAGCCGGGCCACAGACACCTTCCGGGCCTCCCTGTCCCTGGGCGTCAGCCTGGTCCATGATCAGATCGACCAGCTCCACGAGGCTTATATCGAGAGCCTGCGGGCCCTGGGCCGCAAATTTTTCGCCGGCAATGGCAGCATCAATTTCTTTGTCACCGAAAGCCAGGACAGTCCGGGAAAAAGCAGCCAGGACTTCAAGACCATCAACCGCATCAGCGACCAGGTGGCAGAATGGCTGGACCGGGCCGACAATAGCACCCTGAGCCGGGATTGCAACCAGCTGTTCAAAGAGACCATCATTTTGCTGGGGGATCAAATCGACCTGATCAAAAGCATTTCCATCGCAGCAATCATTCTCATCATCAAGCGCGTCCTGAAGGACGATGTCCGGCAAATCAGTCTCCTGTTCGACAAGTATGCCAGCTTCCGGAAAATCGTCAGCTGCGAAACCCTCGATGAACTCAACGATGTCTTCAACAGCCTGGTGCTGGACCTGGCCGATTATCGCTCGATCAAGTCCTTGAGCCGCCAGACCCTGATGAACCGGATTTTGAGCTATATCCAGAACAATTACCAGAACAGCATCAGTCTCAATGACATTGCCCGGCAAGTCTACCTGTCGCCGACTTACCTCAGTTCGATCATTTCGAATGAGACAGGCAAGGGCTTTTCGGACCTGCTCAATGAAGTGCGGATCCAGAAGGCGACCGAACTGCTGTCTGATCCGAAGAAGAAAATCACTGAGATTGCCTATGCCGTGGGATATAATGAACCGCAATACTTCACGATGACGTTCAAAAAATACATGGACATGACACCGCGGGACTATCGGGAAATGCTGTTGAAAACATGAGCGTTGCGGCCCCGGACGGCCGTGGCTCCGGCAACCGGCCTGAACCAGGAGAGAAATGACCAGGATATTGATCGTTGATGATGAAAAATGGATTCGCAAGGGCCTGGCGGCTGCCATCGACCAGGCGCGGCTTGGCATTCTGGCCATCGATGAGGCGATGGATGCCCCATCCGCCATCCGCCAGTTCAAGGAGCATAGGCCGGAAATTGTCATCAGTGATATCTGCATGCCGGGAGACGATGGCTGCACGCTGTGTGAAACCTTATTGAAGCTGCAGCCAGCGACCCGGTTCATCATGATCTCTGGCTATGACGATTTCAAATATGCCCAGCGGGCTCTCCGCTTCGGCGCCGTCGATTATCTCCTGAAGCCCGTTGATAAAAACCAGCTGAACACCTTGCTGGAAAAACTGCTCCTGCCGGAGCACCCACCCGTGCCGCGCCCCGGGATTCGCGACCTGGTGGTCCTGGAAGCACAGGATAAGGAGACCGGTAACCAGACCATCATCCGCCAGGTCCTCGATTATTTATCGGGACATTACCGTGAACCGGTCACCCTGGCTGAGCTGGCGGAAAAATACCATGTCAATGCCAATTACCTGAGCACCTTGTTCCACGAAACGACGGGCACCACCTTCAGCAGCCATTTGACCCAGATCCGGATCGAGCATGCGATGCGCCTGCTGCGCTCCACCAATCTGCGCATCCATTCGGTCGCCCGGGAGACGGGCTTTGCCGATTGCCGCTATTTTTGCCGGGTCTTCAAGAAAGTGACCGGTCTTGCCCCGACCGAATACAGTGCGGAAAACCGCACCCCGTCCGAGTGAGACCGCTCATGACCCCGTGGTTCAGGCGGCGGCATAAGCCCATCCAGTTCAGCCTATTCTTCAAGATCCTGGTCGGCTATCTGGTTTTATTGTCGATCAGCCTGGTATTGATCAATACCGTGATCCGCTTCCAGTACCAGAAATATGTGGAAGCCAAAACCATCGCCAATAATGCCAAGGTGGTTTCCTTCATTTCCGAAACGCTGGACAAATACATTTTGCGGATTGATGCCGGAGTCAGCGCCCTGACGGATTCCAGCCAGCTGTTTTACGACATCCAGCCGGAGCAGACAGTCTATGAAAAACTCAAGGCGCAGCTGGATTCGGAAATGTATGTCTCCAAGAACTTCATCCTGAAGGATTTGCAAAGCGATGTCTCCAGCATCCTGGTCTATATGGACGATGCCCATTATCTGAGGGTCGGCGGCGGCGAGATCCGCCGCGATTTGCAGATTTCAGATATGGCCTGGTACCGCGATTTCACGTCGAGGCCTGGGCCATCCCGGGTGATCGGCCCCCAGCAGCCTTTTTATGATGAGATCACTCGCCAGCTCAAAGGGGCCGGCAGCGGTCCTGCGATCTACTATATCCGGAAAGTGACTTTTGCTGATGCCCGCAAGAACCCGGAATCGGTGCCCGTGGTCATCGTCAGCTTGCGTTTTTCTGGATTTGACAAATTGTTCACGCCTTTTCTGGGCAGCAAGCGCAGTGGCTATTGCATCCTGGACGGCGAGGGCACCTTGCTTTACCAGTCGGCGACGGTCAGTCTCGATCTGGCCGGCCAGTTTGACCGGCTGGCCCGGCCCGGTGAAACGGCCCCCCTGAGTGTGACGCTGCATCAGGCGGCCGGGGATATGCTGCTGACGTCCAATTATGTCCGCTCACTGGACTGGCGGATCATCTATTTTGATTATCTCGATGATCTCCTGGCCGATATCCAGCCTGTCCTGGCCAGCGTCAATACTGTGATTGTCCTGGCCTCGGTTCTGTCGCTGCTGGCCGCCATCCTGCTGTCCTACCGGATTGTCGTGCCGGTCCGCCGGCTGAACCAGCTGATGAAGTCGGTCTCGGCCGGTGACTTTACCGTCCGCTCTGCTGTGACCTCCCAGGATGAAATCGGACAGCTGAGCAATCGCTTCAATACCATGCTGACCAAGATCCAGCTGCTGATCGATGAAAAATACGTGGCCGAGCTGAACCAGCAGGAAGCGCGCTGGGAGGCGATGCAGGCTCAGATCAACCCCCATTTCCTTTACAATACGCTGGAAAACATCGACGGGATCGCCCAGGTCGAACATGTGCCGCTGATCTCCAGCCTGACACAGAGCCTTTCGAAACTGTTCCGCTACAGTGTTTCGACGACCAGCCGGTTCGCCCGCCTGAGCGAGGAGCTGGAGCATGCGGGCCATTACCTGACGATCATGAATATCCGCCTCGACCAGCGGATCATCTATGAGACGGCCATTGCCACCGGACTCGAACATTGCCTGGTCATGCGCTTGCTGCTGCAGCCTCTGGTCGAAAATGCCGTCACGCATGGCTTGCCAGCCAATGGCAGGGACCCGCTCATGATCCGGCTGCAGGCTGCGGTCAATGACCAGGGACTTCTGGTGATCAAGGTCAGCAACAATGGCCTGCCGATTGAAAAAAGGCAACTGGCGGTGATCCAGGGCGTCTTGCAGCTGGACCCTGCGGCCCTGGCTGAATACCGCCCGCGCGGCAGTGGCATCGGCTTGCGCAATGTGTCGGAGCGCCTGCGCCTGCTCTACCATGGCCAGGCCAGCCTCCAGATCAGCCAGAGCCCGGAGCTGTGGACCGAAGTCGAGATTGCCCTGCCCCTGCAACTGTCTGAACAGCGGGTATCCGGTGGACAAGCCTGAGAATTGTCCACAGATTGCCCAATAATCAGACCACAAACCCCCTCGTTGATTGGATAAAATGCTCTCAGAAGGTACAGTGATTCTTGATTCTGGAGTATGGACATGCAGCGAGCAGGGAAAAGAAAATATTCGAGACAGTTCTGGAAGGCCTATCTTTTTCTGCTGCCTGTCTATATCCTTTTGCTGGTCTTCAAATACTGGCCTTTTGCCATGGCGGTCGAAAAATCCTTTTCCAATTGGAACGGGGCCAATGTGGACCAGTTCATCGGGCTGGGCAATTATCTGGAGGCGATCCGGGACCGGGATTTCCTGCTCTCCCTGCAAAATGCCTTCGTGGTCCTTTTGGTCTATATCCTGATTTCTGTGACCATCCCCTTCGTCCTGGCTGAGCTTGTCTTTGCGGTGCGGTCCCTGAAAACCCAATACGCCCTGCGGACGGCCTTCACCTTTACGATGGTTGTCCCAGGCATGATCACCATCCTGATCTGGAAATGGATCCTCGGTGGCGAAACCGGCATATTCAATACCCTGCTCAAATCGATCGGCCTGTCGGCCTGGGTCCATCCCTGGCTGGGCGATGCCAAGACCGCACTGGGCTCGATCCTGATGGTGGGATTCCCTTGGATCGGGATTGCCATGCTCGGTGGCATGCCCTTCCTGATCTATTTCGGCGCCTTGCAGTCGATTCCGGGTGACCTGTTTGATGTGGCCCGGATTGACAAGGTCAGTCTCTGGCAAAGGATCCTGTTCATCGATTTGCCGATGCTCAAGAGCCAGTTCAAGATCATCATTGCCTTGACCATGATCAATGCCCTGCAGGTCTTCGATGCGGTTTTCGTCCTGACCAAGGGCGGACCAGGCACAGCCAGCATGGTTCCGGCCGTGCATATCTACCAGCAGGCCTTCAACTACAACCGGATGGGCTATGCCTCAGCCCTGGGAGTCAGCTTGTTTGCCCTGATCCTGGCCCTGACCTTTTTCAACCACCGCTTCATGCAGGAAACTGACAAACTGGACTAGGAGAGCGCACCATGGCCTTGCAACGATCCCCGTCATCCCTGACCCTGACTGTGCTCAAATGGCTCAGCATCGCCTTGTTCCTGTTTTTGACCCTCTATCCGCTGGCTCTCATGTTCATGGGCTCCTTCAAGAACCAGATCGAAATCATCAAGCATCCGTGGTTTTTCACCTTGCCTTTGCGGTTCGGCAATTATGGCAAAGCCTTTGCCCAGATCATCCAGCCGATCTTCAATTCCGTGGTGGTCACCGTCTGTGTCATCGCCCTGACCCTTGTGGTTTCCTCCCTGGCTGCCTTTGCCTTCGCCCGGTATGAGTTCCCCGGTAAGAATCTGCTCTACCTGGGGATCCTGGCCATGCTGATGATCCCCGGCTTTGTCCTGCTGATCCCGCAATTCATCACCATCACCCAGATGGGCCTGTTCAACACCTATGCCGGCCTGATCTTTCCCCCGGCCGCCTTCAGCGCTGCCATTGCCACCAACCTGATGCGGGCGTCTTTCCACAGCATCCCGGCCAGCCTCTATGAGGCGGCAGAAATTGAGGGGGCCGGCGATTTGAAGGTCTTCCTGACCATTGCCGTGCCCTTGTCCAAGGCGATCTTTGCCACCGTCGCCATCATCACCGGCCTGTCCGCCTGGAACAATTTCATCTGGCCCCTGGTCAGCACCAGCGGTGAAAAAGTGCGGCAGATTGCGGTTGCCCTGACCTTGCTCAAAGGCAATATCCAGGAAGGCAATGGTGTCGTCTATGCCGGCTACTCGATTGCGGCCATCCCGATGATCACCCTGTTCATGTTCTCGAGCAAATACTTTATTGCCGGCCTGACCCAGGGTGCCGTGAAGTCATGAGCCTGGTCCCGGCCGCACCGCTGTTTGGCCCCCCCGCAGACCCTTTCCGACAAAGGAATTGCCAGAATCGATGATTCTGCAAGAATAAAAGGAGGTTTCAGTATGAAGTTGAAAAAAGCCCTCGCCCTCATGCTCGCTCTGTCCCTGGTCATCCTGATGAGTGCCTGTGCAGCCAAGCCCACCCCTGCTGCAGAGACCACCGCAGGCCAAACCACTGCGGCGCCCACTGAAGCGGCAAAAGAGCCCGTCACCATCAAAT
>CAZCMX010000013.1:0-25889 GCA_964499985.1 uncultured Mageeibacillus sp. | reverse complement strand
TGATTTTGGCAAGGGCTACCTGTACAATTTCAATGATGCGGTCAAGCAGGAGAACAAGTATGAGCCGGGCATGCCCTGGCGCGACACCATCAGCGATGTCCTGATGGACCGCTGTGTCCTCTCCGACACGGAAGTGATCGGTGTGCCGACCACCACGTCGGCAGTCCGGATTTTCTACAATGTCGATCTGTTCCGCAAAGCGGGCATTGAAAAGACGCCGGCCACCTGGACGGAATTCATGGAAAGCCTGGCCAAGCTCAAAGCCGCAGGGGTCACACCCATCGCCTTCCCGAATGCCACCATCGCGGATCTGAACTACCTCTGGTTTGGCAATTCCGTGGTCAGCCAGCTGGCAACCAAGGAACTGCTGCCCAAAATCGACCTCAACAAGAACAATTTTGCCGAACAGAATGAACTGGCTTATGCTGTTGACGAAGGTCTGCTGGATTTTTCCAGCCCGGCCATCCAGGAAGCCTTCAAGCTGATGAAAGATTTCTCGGCCAACTGGAACAATGACTTCAATGCCATGACTCAGCAGGATGCACTCGAGGCCTTCCTGCGCGGCGATGTGGCCATGACCATGACCGGCTCCTGGCAGCTCCGCCTGATCGATGGCACGGAAAAGAGCTTTGAATATGGCGTGATGCCGGTTCCGACCATCATGAAAGATACCAGCGCCTTTGCCCAGGAGCAATCTGTTGTGCTGGGCGGACAACCGGACGGCATCATGTGCGTCAACAAAGCCAGCTCGCCGGAAAAGATCGAAGCCGCGATTGATTTTGCCATGTACATGAGCAGTGCCGATATCCAGGCTCAGAAAACAGAGAATGTCTATGTCCTGCCGACCTCCCAGACAGTTTCGCTGCCGGAAACGCTCAAGGGCTTCATGATCACGGAAGATATGCTGCGGATTGCCTATTTCACGGGCATCAACGAAGAAATCCGCAATGTCTATCACCGCGGCGGCCAGCAATACCTGGCGGGTGACATCAGCCTGGATGAATATTCCAAGACTCTGAATGAAGCCTATAAGACCGTGCTCGATGCCTTGAAAACGGAAAATGGCTGGACCAAGGACAATCTGTACGGAACCAAGAAATAAGCGCAGCGCGACACGGATAAAAACCTGAGACGTTTGCCAATTGAAAGGGGCCTGAGCTGGATTCAGCCCAGGCCCTTTGCCAGGTGGACAATCTTTCTGGCCGGAGGATACGCATGAACAAGCCCAATATCCTGATTCTCTATAGCGACCAGCATAATGCCCGGGTCATGGGCTGTGCCGGCGACCGGCAGGCCATCACGCCCAATCTGGACCGCCTGGCCGACGAGGGGGTGCGCTTTTCCCGCGCCATCACCCAGAACCCGATTTGCACGCCGAGCCGGATGTGCTTGATGAGCGGCCAATACGTCCACAATTTTGGCTATTATGGCCTGATGGGACCGGCCCCGCACAATTTGCCCAATCTTTTTGCACATTTCAGGCAGGCCGGCTACCGGACCGGCATGGCAGGCAAGACGCATACCCCCTCGGGCTGGCTGGGTCCGCATTGCGATGACCTGGCCGATGGCTATGGCTTTGAGCAGGAATATCTGCCTGGCCTCAGCCATTTGCTCGAAGGCCTCCAGGGCCTCAGCCTGAATGAATACGCCACCGAGCTGGCCCAGGCCGGATTGCTTCAGGACCGTGACGACAAGATCCTCCAGGAATGGCATGAACAAAAGCAGGGCCATGCCAGCGGCCAGGGCCTCGATGCCAGACCGTCCCGCTTGCCGGCCCATTGGAGCTTTGAAGCCTGGACCGCCCGCAAGGTATCGGGATTCATCGCAAAGTCCCAGGCAGCCGGACAGCCCTTCTGCTATTGGATGACCTTGCCCCGGCCGCACCAGACCTATGCGCCAGCCAGGGAGTACTGGGACCTGTACCAGACGGATGAGCTGGTCTTGCCGCCCAATGCCGACGACCCGATGCAAGACCGCCATCCGGCCGCCCGGCGCTTGCAGGAGAATTTCCAGACCAGCCAGGACTGGATGATTTTTGAACCGAAGACCTTTGCCGCGGCGCGCCGCCGGGTCCTCCATGGCTATTATGCCAATGTGACCCAGATGGATGCCGCGATTGGCGAGGTCCTCGCCACCCTCGATACCCTCAAGATCCGGGACAATACGATTGTGGTCTATCTGTCGGACCATGGCGAATTTGCCGGTGAGCATGGCATGATCGAAAAAGCACCAGGGATTGGCTTTCGCTGCGTCACCCAGATCCCGCTGATCTTTTCCTGGCCGGGGCAGCTGCCCCAGGGCAAGACCTGCGACGAGCTGGCTGAAAGCATCGATGTCTTCCCGACCCTGTGCCGCCTGGCAGGAATCGGCCAGCCGGACTGGATCGATGGCCAGGATCTGACAGCGACCCTGCACGAGGGCCTTCCCGTACACGAGGTGGCCGTCACGGAACATGCCCTGACCAAAACGATCCATACCAAACGCTGGAAACTGACCCAGTATCTGCCAGAGCTCTGCGCGGGCCAGGATTTTGGCGAATTGTATGACCATGAGGCGGATCCCTGGGAATTGCATAATCTCTATTTTGATCCCGAACACCAGGCCGTCGTCCGGGACCTGCAGCAGAAGCTGTATGCCTGGCTCGTCCGGACCACCCGGCCGGTGACCGTACATACCAAGCCCGCCTTTGCGGATGGCGAGCATGAAAATACCTGGGATGATCCAGGCCCCCTGCTCGCCCGTGATGGCAAAGCCAGCAAAGAGGCTTTGACCAACCTACTCCAGTTGTCATACCTGAATTACCTGTGAGGCCATAGCCATGAAAAAGCTGAAAATGGCCAGCATTGGCGCCGGCATCTGGGGTGAAAACCAGGCCCATGGACGTTGTTTATCCATAATGTCAAACAAAAATTCCATGTTTTGCGCCCGGGAAATTGTTTATAGTTGGATCATCCCGGCTGGTGCGCATCCGGTGGCCTGGCCAGAGTCTCTGTGCCTGGACAACTGAGGATCGTGGCTGGCCTGCTGGTGCAGCTCAAAATCATGCAGAGTAGAATTTTGGAGGAAGCTCATGGCAGCAATCCGGTATCGTCAGGTCCATCTTGATTTTCACACCAGTGAGTATATCGACCATATTGGGGGTTCCTTTGATCCGGCAGACTTCGCCGGCACACTGGCAGCATCCGATGTCGATTCGATCACCTGCTTTGCCCGCTGCCACCATGGCTGGCTTTACTACCCGTCAAAGGCCCATCCGGAGCTGATCCATCCCCAGCTTTCCGTCCGGGACCTGTTGCCGCAGCAGATTGCAGCCTGCCATGCCCGGGGCATCCGGGTGCCGATTTATACGACGGTCCAATGGGATGGCCGGATCATGCGCGAACACCCGGAATGGCTGGCCATTGATGGCAACGGAAACTATGTCGACACCCAGCATGTGCCAGCGCCCCATTTTTACCATACGATCTGCCTGAACAGCCCCTACCGGGCGTTTTTCAAGACTCATTTGCAAGACATCATCGATGTGATCGGCAAGGACCAGATCGATGGCTTCTTCATGGATATCCTCTTCCAGGTGGAATGCAACTGTCCGCATTGCCGGCAGAAAATGACCGGGCTGGGCATGGATCCGGACCAGAAGAACCAGCGCTATCGCTATGCGGCTCTGATGCTGGATGAATTCAAGACTGAAATCACGGTGTTCATCCGCAGCCAGCTGCCAGAAGCCGGCATCTTCTACAACAGCTCGCATGTTGGCCCGAAATCGAAGGCCAGCTTCAAGGACTACAGCCATCTCGAGCTGGAGTCCCTGCCGAGCGGCGGCTGGGGCTATGACCATTTCCCGGTGACCAGCCGCTATGCCCGGACCCTGGGCAAGGAAATGATCGGCATGACCGGCAAATTCCATACCTATTGGGGCGATTTCCATTCCCTGAAAAACCAGGCGGCTCTGGAATTTGAATGCTTCCAGATGCTGGCTCTGGGCGCTGGCTGCTCGATCGGCGACCAGCTGCACCCCAATGGCAGACTGTCTCCGGGCGCTTATGATCTGATCGGCAAGGTCTATGCCTCGGTCAAGGCCAAGGAGGCCTATTGCCGCGATGCTGTGCCGGTATCGCCGATTGCCATCCTGACACCGGAGGAGTACTATCCGGACGAGCCGCATAACCTGGGCCTGCCGCCCTCCCTGGTCGGAGCGGCCCGGATGCTGCAGGAATTGTCCTGGCCCTTTGACATCATCGACAGCCAGATGGACTTTTCCGCCTATGCACTCCTGGTTTTGCCCGACCAGATTCCATTCTCGCCGGAATTGTCCGGCAAGTTCCAGGCCTATCTGGACCAGGGCGGCAGCTTGCTTGGCTCCTATGATGCCTGTCTGGACAAAGGTCCGGCCAGCGAGCTCTATGGCGTCCGCTATCTCGGTGAATCGCCGTATTACCGGGAATTTGTCCTGCCCAATGCCATGATCGGCAAGTCCCTGCACCGGGAAGAATATGTCATGTATGACCGCGCTTTTGATGTTGAGCCGGTCCCCGGAGCGCATAGCTCGGTCCTGATGGACAAGGTCAAGCCTTATTTCGATCGTTCAGGGGATCGTTTTTGCTCCCATCAACATGCGCCATCTTCGGGCCAGACGGGTCATCCCGCAGTCATCCGGAATGGCAATGCGATCTATTTTGCCCATCCGGTGTTCAGGCTCTATCGGAAAAACGCCCCCCGCTGGTGCAAGCTGATGGTCAGGGATGCCCTGGAGCTGCTCCTGGGCCTGTCGCCGGTCTCACACAATGGACCGTCCACGCTCATCACCGCCCTCAATGAGCAACCTCGGGACAACCGGCTGGTCTTGCACCTGCTCCACTACATCACGGAAAAACGTTCCGAGGAGATCTACACCATCGAGGATGTGATCCCTCTCAATCAGCTGGAAATGAGGATCGAGGTGGGGCCGCGGCAGGTCCGCCGCGTCCAGGCCGTCCCAGCGGCGACAGCAATCAGTTTCCGCCAGGAAGACGGCGCTGTCTATTTCACCGTCGACCAGGTCCTGGGACATGGCATGGTTGCGCTCGACTACGAGCGATCCTGATCTGGCCCCAAATCCGGGCCTTTGCCTGAGGAGTACATGCGATGGATAGATGGATTCTGGAAGGTTGTGTGGATTCACTGGAGTCAGCCCTGGCGGCCCAGCGGGGCGGCGCTGACCGGCTCGAACTTTGCAGCAACCTGGTCATCGGCGGTACGACGCCGGATACCGCCCTTTTCCAACAAGTCAGACAGCTGGGCCAGATCAAGATCAATGTCCTGATCCGGCCCCGCTTCGGTGATTTTTGCTATACGGATTCTGAATTCGAGCGCATTCTGGAAGCAACCCGCCTGTTTGCGGATCTGGGCGCAGATGGTGTGGTGATCGGTGTTTTGCAACCCGACGGCTCGTTGGATGCCGGGCGGATGGCCCGGATCATGGCGCAGGCACCGGGCTTGCCCGTGACCTTGCACCGGGCCTTTGACCAGACCGCTGATCCCTGCCGGAGCCTGGCCCAAGCGATTGAACTTGGTGTGACATCCATCCTGACCTCGGGCCAGCAGGCAACCTGTCTGGAAGGCGTCGGCTTGCTCAAGACCCTCGTGACCCAGGCTGCGGGCCGGATCGATATCCTGGCTGGGGCCGGTGTCTCTGCGCAAAATATCGCCGCGATCTGGCAGCAGACCGGGATACAATCCTATCACCTGTCTGGCAAAATCATCCTCGACAGTCCGATGCGCTTCCGCAACCCGGCCGTCCAGATGGGTTTGCCGTCCCTGGATGAATTTTCAATCTACCAGACCGATGAAAAGCAGATCCGGGCCGCGCGCAATGTGATTGACCGTCTGGCCCGCCAGTGAGGACCGCCATGTTTTCCCAAGCTTTGCAGCAACGGATCGCTGACCATTTCGAGCAGAAAATGAGATCGCTCGGCCGTCTGGGCCAGCAGCTGGAATGCCAGACCCAGGCCTGCGCGCCAGACACGGCCGTGATGCTCAAATACCTTTTTGCCAGCATGCCGCTGCCGGATCTGCTCAATTGCCCGTTTGCAACCATTCTCGACTATGCCAGCCATGCGGTCTTTTTGCAGCAGAACAGTCCCTGGACTGACCGGATTCCCGAGGAGCTGTTCCTGCAGGAGGTCTTGTTTCATCGCATCAATAACGAAGCCATCGAGCCCTGCCGCTCGTTGTTCCATGCTCAAGTGGCCGGTTTGCTGGCCGGAAAAGACATGGCTGCCGCTGCCCTGGCCATCAATGAATGGTGTGCCAGCCAGGTGACCTACCAGGCATCGGATGAGCGGACGGCATCACCGGTTGCCATCTGGAAAAATGGGATTGGCCGCTGTGGCGAGGAATCTGTTTTCACCGTCTCGGTTCTGCGCAGCGCCGGGCTGCCCGCCCGCCAGGTTTATGTGCCTCGCTGGTCGCATTGTGATGATAACCATGCCTGGGTGGAGGTCTGGTGTGATGGCCAATGGCATTTCCTCGGGGCCTGTGAACCGGAAGTCGTCTTGGATCGGGGCTGGTTTACGCATGCCGCCGCCAGGGCCATGCTGGTCCATTCGCGGCGATTTGGCCCGCCTGGCCTGGTGTCAGAACCGGCGGGGATGATTGGCCGGGAAGGCCAGGTGGTCTTTTCCAATCAGCTGGACCGCTATGCCCCGGTCAGGGAAATCACGGTCCATGTCACCCTGGCCGATGGCCAGCCGGCTGCTCGGGCCACCGTTGAGTTTTGCATTCTCAATTATGCCGCTTTCATCCCGGTTGCGACCTTGACGGCTGACGCCAATGGCCAGGTCCGTTTCAGGACAGGGTCTGGCAGTCTTTACCTGAATGCCTGGCTGGATCCCATATCTCCACCTGGCCATCCGGCAATGGCAGCAGGGACCGGGATTCGCTGGGGGAGCCAGCTGATCGACACCTCGGCTGACACTCGAGTTTGCCTGCAGCTGGCCGACCAGGACCTGGCACTCAACACCTGCCAGCAAGACAGCTGGACGGCTTTTGATTTTATCGCGCCTGGCGACAGTCCGGCCCAAGCGTTGGAGCTGAATGAGGCGCAAAAGAGTGCGAGCCGCGATTTGCTGGCCCGGACCACCGCCTGTCGCAACGAGCGCGCCCAGTCCATGGCCGCAGCCAGGGACTCTGCCCTGGCCGGGCTAGATCCCAGGCTGGCGGACAATCAACCGTTCCTTGCCATATTGCAAAAAGCCCGGGCCAACTGGCCGGAGATCATGAAGCTGGCCGCAACATGCCTGGACGATGCATCCGCCCGACTCTGGCTGGAATTACTGGCTCTGCTGAATGAAAAAGATTGCCGTGATGTGCGCGCAGAGCTTCTGCTGGATGCTGTGCGTTCAGCCGCCCGCTGGCAAAACCAGAAGGGAGTACCCACAGCAGTCTTTTCCCAGTATCTTCTCAATCCGCGCATCCATCTCGAGCCCATCACAGCTTGGAGAGACTCAATCGCAACGTTCTTCAGTGAAGAGCTGAAACAAGACTTCCGGGACAACCCCCGCAATATCTGGACTTATATCTGTGAGCACTTCACGCTTGACCCGGAAAAACAGTTGGCGGGCTTGACCGTCACGCCGGAGGCCGTCTTGCAGCACGGCCTTGGTGACCCGATGTCCCGGAAAATCCTGTTTGTGGCCATTTGCCGGACCCTGGGGATCCCTGCGCGGCTTTCCCCGGTTGACCTGTCGGCTGAATATTACCAGGACGGGACTTTTCATCTGGCCGACAGGCCGGACGAACGGGGTGAACTTATCCTGGACGGTGCTGAGAATTGGCCGGATGCGTTCTGGGTTGACCATCAGAACTGGTCGATCGCCCGGTATGAGGCCGGAACTTTTCAGGAACTGGATTTGCGGGGCTGCCAATGGCATGGCGGCAAGATGACGATCCAGCTGCAGGCAGGTGACTACCGCGTCCTCACCACGCAACGGCTGCCCAATGGCAATAGCCTGGGCCTGATGAAATTCATCCGGATCGATCGCCAGAAGTCGCTCCGCCAGACCCTGCAAGCCCGGCCAGTGATGCTGCAGAATCTTCTTTCCCAGGTGAATTTGCCAGATATGACATTCCGAGCCGTATCCCCGGCCGGAACAGAGCTCAGACTTTCCGGGATTTCAGGCTCGAGGACCACCCTTTTGGTCTGGCTTGCGGCTGACCAGGAGCCGTGTGCCCATATTCTGAATGAATTGCACGAAAACGCCAGCTGGTTTCGCAATCTGGACTGCCAGATCTGCCTGCTGGCCCAGGACGCAGCAGATTTTCGCTCGCCTTCCGTGGCCAGGGTATGTGCGGAATTGCCAGCCATCCTATGCCTGGAGGACACTCTCGAGGATCGCCTGCCCGCCCTGGGCCGCCGTGTCTATCTGGATACAGAGCGTCTGCCCGTAATTCTGGTGGTCCGGCCCGGCCCGGTTGCTGTGTACGCGACCAGTGGCTACAATGTCGGGACAGCCGAATTGCTGGTCAGGATTGTCCAGGGGCTGTCACATGAACCAGGAGGCGCATAAGTCATGTTCAGTATCGGTATCGATCTGGGTGGAACCAATACGACCGCCGGCATCGTGGATGCAGCTGGCCGTCTCGTTGCCCAAAATCGTGTCAAGACCAACCGCCTGTCCGATAGCCAGGGGCTGGCCAGGAATATGGCGGATCAAGTGTCAGATTTGCTGGCCCAGTCGGGTCTTTCGCAATCGGACATCCAGTCTGTGGGGATCGGCAGTCCCGGCCTGATTGATTCCAGGCTGGGTATGGTGGTCAAAGCCAGCAATCTGAATCTGGATCATGCCCCTTTGCGGGATAACCTGGCCAGCCAGCTGGGCTTGCCGGTCTATCTGGCCAATGATGCCGATGCGGCAGCCTATGGCGAATTTTCTGCCGGCTGTGGCAAGCTTTATGACAGCTTTGTGACCATCACATTGGGCACTGGCGTGGGTTCCGGGGTGATCCTGGACGGCAAGATCATGACGGGTCATTTCCCAGGTGGGGGAGAATTGGGCCATACCGTGATCCAGGCCGGAGGTTATGCCTGCAATTGTGGCCGTCATGGTTGCTGGGAAGAATATTCCTCTGCCACAGCCCTGGTCCGTGAAGCCCGCAAATCAGCACTTGCCAGGCCGGGCTCTTTGCTGAATGCCCTCTGCCAGGGTAACCTGGAGCACATGAGTGCCCGGATTCCTTTCACCGCTGCTCGGCAAGGTGACGACGCTGCCCTGCGATTGCTTGACTGGTATACCCAGTACCTCGCTGTCGGCATTGCCAATGTCATCTGGATTTTCCAGCCCCAGGCGATCGCCCTCGGCGGCGGCATATCCAGGGAAGGTGAGTACCTGCTGGCCATGCTCCGGCCGAAAGTGGCCTTTGAACTGAATGTACCGGTCGAAACCCTGAGCACCGACCTGGTCACCTGCGAGCTGGGCAATGATGCTGGAATCATCGGCGCAGCCATGCTTTTCAAGATGCCGGTCTGAACCGTTGGCGATGGGTGCGCACAGTCATTCGGGATCCTGATGCCCCAGGCTTAAATGGTAGGCTTTTAGGTGACAGACCGAACTGCTTTTTAACATTTCTTGCTGTGTCTGATATGGTCCTGTCTGGAATAGAGAACTCGACATAACCCAGGAGTGTACCTGTTGAATAGTCATAAAACGGTCTGACCAGGGAATGGGAATAAAGCACTTTTTTGCTGTTCGTGTTGGAATATTTTTTCCTGGGCAGCCAGATCGCCTCTGGAATGGATTCGACTTGCGTCAGATCTTCCGGATAAAGGAGAAATGGCTGTCGTGGCGATTCTCTTTTTGTCTGGAGTATAGAGGGAAACCGAATGAATGAATCTCGTCGACTGGATGCTGGTGTCGATCATGATGGTTTTTGAATCATTGTCGACAGAGCGGAGATAATAACTGAGCTGATCCGAAATGTAGCTAAGCTGGCGGATCGCAGATTCCTGCTCGATCCGGAATATCCGGCCATAGAAGATAACGGATGATGTGATGAAATGCATGGTAATGAACGCTGCTGAAAGCAGCGCCATGGCCCGGAAAAAAGCGCGATTGATCGATGTCTGGGGCTTGTCCGTCATTGCTCGATAGTAACAAATCAAGAAAAAGAAGCGGTACCAGCTAAGCTCACTCATAATCCGCCATCAGGAAATCAAGAAGCTTGATGATCCGGATGCCGTCTGAGGTTTGTTCAACATCACGATCCATCGTGATGACCATTTTGGTGAAATTGTCGTGCACCATGCGCAGCGGGGCAAGTTCGCGTTCTCTTGTCTCAGGAGAACGCATGGATTCCGTCACTTGGATATACTTCTTTTCAGATGCCTTTGTGGCAATGAAATCGATTTCTTTTTCATGGATTTTGCCGATGGCGACATCATAGCCTCGGCGCAGTAATTCAAAGTAAACGATATTTTCCAGGATATGACCCGTGTCATCACCGCGAAATCCGAGCAGAAAATTGCGCAGACCCATATCGACAATATAGTATTTACCCAATGTGCGCAAATGCTCTTTACCCTTGATGTCAAAGCGCTTGATTTCATAAAAGACATAGGAATCAAGCAATGCATGGACATAGGACTGGACGGTTTGGACGGCTGGTTTGGACTTGCGGGGGCCTTCGTCCAGCAATCCTTCATGGACAAGGGTATTGCCGATCGATGTCATGGAGGTGCTGTTGCCGATGTTATCAGCCAGAAACAAAATGATCTTTCGCAACAGGTCTGGGTTGGTGATCTGGCGTTCATCCTTGCGCTTTTCGCGTTCCAGAATATCCCGGATCACAACAGTGGAATAAATACCATCGAGCAGGATCAAGGCTTTATCCTGGACAAAACCCACATCTCCGATTCCGGGCATCCCACCGAATTTAAGATAAGCTTCAAACAGTTCTTGAGGTTCATAGGGTTCGTTATTGGCGTCATAGATGCGCTTACGCCCTTCACCGATGGAATTCTTCGACTCATTGATGGAAAATCCATGAAACTCAATGAATTCCCGGAATGAGAGCGGATACATTTTGATCTCGATCATCCGGCCAGCAAGATAAGTCGCTAGTTCAGATGAAAGCAGGTATGCATTGGATCCGGTCAGATAGATGTCACATGGAAAATCAACTCGAAACGAATTGACAGCGTCTTGCCAATCAGACACATGCTGGATTTCATCGAGAAAGAGATAGACTTTTTTCCCCTCAGGAATCCTTTGCTTGATATTTTGATAGAGTGTGATCGCATCGTATCCGCGATAGGTCATTGATTCGAAATTCATCTCAATGATTTGATCTTCCGAAATACCTGTCTGCTTCAAGTGATTGGCCATTAATTTCAATAAGCTGGATTTGCCACAGCGACGGATGCCAGTGATGACTTTGACCGGTTCAGTATCTTTAAAACCAATCAATAGATTGAGATACAAATCGCGATTTTTCAACCTGGAGACTAATTCCTGCATAACTTCACCTCTGTGTTAATGATAACACAAAGTTTATAAAATTCAAAGTTTATAGAATCGATCACACAAAATAGCCTGTTTTTGGTTTTGGCACCCATTGATTTTGCGCTTGGAGTCATAAAACATGAAATTTGCTCTGCCCATTCACTCGACTTTAACTTGCCCCATCATGCCGTTCTCTTCGTGCTCGAGAATATGGCAATGATACATATAGAGGCCTGGCTGATTGAAGCGAATGCGAATGTGGACCTCTTCACCAACGCCGACAAAAACGGTATCTTTGTAGCCTCGTTCCTCGTCTGGGGGCAACTGGCCGTTGCGGGAAATGACTTGGAATTGGGTGCCGTGGACATGGAAAGGATGGCCACCAGACTGCATCATCATGCCGCCGCGATTGCGAATGATCCAGGTTTCAGTTTCACCAAGTGGGACGGTTTCGTCGATTCGTTCCATATCAAAGGATTTGCCATTGATGGTGCCGGTAATGCCCATGGACTGCAATTCGAACACGCGGATGTTTTGGCCAGGATCGTTCGGGAGGGGATCGATGGTTGCCAATTGTTCCGGCAAGGCTGGCTTGCGTGTCTGGATGGGCCCATCGATGTAAATGTCGAGAATCGGTCGACCTCCCAAAAGGAGCTCGATGGAATCTTCTGCAATCTCAGCAAAATCGATGATCACCTCTGCTCGTTCGCCGGGTGACAGGTCGATCGATCGCCGGGATAAGGGTTTGCTGAGCAACCCGCCGTCGGATGCAATCTGGATCAAGTCGCTGCCATCGCTGAGCTGGAAGCTATAGTTTTCGGAATTGGAAGCATTGAGGATCCGAAAGCGGACTTTGTCCTGGGGGACATCCAGATAGGGATCCAGGGTGCCATTGACCAGGATCGTTGCTCCGGGAACCAGTCCCATCATCGTAGCCTGGTAAGCAAATTGCCCGTTGCTGTCAAAATTCCGGTCTTGGACAATCAAGGGGAAGTCATTGATGCCATAGTCTTGTGGCAAGGCGAGACTGTGTGTAACCGGATCGTCGATGTAGATCAGACCGGCCAATCCGGCGTAAACCTGGGATGCGGTCGTTGTGATGGCATGGGGATGGAACCAGAGCGTAGCAGCTGGTTGGCTGACGGTAAATTCCGGAGTCCAGGTTGCACCCGGCTGGATGATCTGATGCGGACCACCATCCTGATCACCCGGCACCACAAGGCCATGCCAGTGAACCGTGGTTGGTTCAGCCAGCTCGTTAAGGACTTGGATCCGGACTTTTTCACCTTGCCTGAAACGAAGAATTGGACCGAGATAGGATCCATTGTAGCCAAACGTGGCTGTTGCCAGATCAGGCCAGAATCGGGTGAATCCTGCTTGTGCCTTCAGGGTGAAAGTTGCTTCGCCGGGAGCAGGGTTTTCGTCGGGCTGGACAGGTGGGAGTTGCAGTTCATTCCCTGATTTGCCTGAGTTTCCTGAGCTCTGGTTTGTCTGGCCTGGTGGCGATGGTGAGGTGGAAAGGCTGCGCCAGGTGCTGAACAGGCGCAAGATAAGCAGGCTGAATGCAAAGATCAGTACACTAATCGCGATGCTCGCGAGGATGATTCTTAAAGCTGCTGATTTCATGTTTTCCACCAGTCCTGATCTAAGACTAGCACTAAAATGTGTAGATCCTGTGCTGCACAGTCCCCTACGCAAACTGGCCTTACCAAAAGGTGCGATTTAACCCTCTTTGATAAGGTCAGTTTGCGTAGGAGTCTTCAAGGTGTGTTGGCTAGTGGAGACACCATAAAGGATTGGATTCAGTTTATTCCCCATCCGCCAACGCCGCCTGCTCGGCCTTTTTCCGGTAGATCATCCGCTGGATGATTTCTTCGAAGTAGATGAAAAACACCGTTCTCGATTTTTCATAGGGCAATAAACCGGCTGGCTGGGGATATCGGCTGAGCCAGAAGACGCGGTCGCACTGGCTGAAAAGCTCGGTATTGTATTCCTCGACGATCATCACGACGTCGCAGCCACGTTTTTTCGACTCGGCATAGACATTGGCGAAGGAATGGAAGGTGCCAGTCACGGTCAGCAGGACCAGGAGTGTGTCTTTGTCGGTCATCGAGGCAACAGAGATCTCGTCGGCAACGGCGATGATCGTCTTGTTGGTGAAGATGCGCAGGCGATATTCGAAATACTGGGCGCAGAGCAGGGAAGGGCCATAGCCGAAAAAGACGATGCGCTGATGGCTGTCGATCAGGTCGAGCAGTTCATCGACCATGGATTCATTAAAATCATCGATGTACTGGCGGACCCGGGCCAGCTCGTTGGACAGGCTGACCTGCGGGATATCGATCCCGTTGAGGAAATCCAGATATTGGCGGAAATTGGCAAAGCCGAGCTTCTTGACAAATTTCGAAATTTTGGAGACCGAGCAACCGCACAATTCAGCTGCGGTATTGATCCGGATCTCCTGATTGGTCTTGGCATAGTCATCGAGTTTGTTATGGATCTGGATCTCGAGCGGGTTGAGCTTGCCGAAATCGATATTGAGCATGATGGCACCTGCTTTGGTCGTGTGTTGATCGCTTGATCGTAACATTTCACCGGCCTGATGTAAAGAATCTTGACGGAAAAAATGGAAAGTTTTCCATAATAGAAGATAAATGTAATAAAAAATAGAAAAGTTTCCATATTTTCTATTGACTTAGCTTAGAATAAGCCTTTACAATCAAGCTAGTTCCAAAGCACGCGTGTGGACATTGCTTTTTTGGGAATGAGGAGGTTACGAGGGAGCTTTATGACTGTTGTAGACCGCTTGAAAGCGCTTTTATCCGAAGCACAAGTCAACACCAATGCCGATGATTTATACGATGCGTCGGCCGACCGATATAAGAAATATGCCAAGGCCCGAAAGGTCCTGGATGTGCCAATGCCGACGGCCATTGTCTATCCCCAGTCGACTGATGAAGTCAGCACCGTTCTGAAATTTTGCAACGACAATACGATCAATGTCATCGCCCGGAGCGGCAAGACCGCAACCGAGGGTGGCCTGGAGAACTGGAAGGACACCACGGTCGTCCTGGACGTCCTGCATATGGATAAAATTCTCAAGATCGACCCCTATAATAGCCAGGCAACAGTTCAGGCCGGTGTGGCCTTGCAGGATCTCGAGGACGAATTACGGAAAATCGGGTACACAACCGGCCACTCGCCGCAATCCAAGCCCGTGGCTAAATACGGCGGCCTCGTCTCGACCCGCAGCATCGGCCAGTTCTCGACCCTGTACGGCGGCATTGAAGACATGGTTGTCGGCCTGGAATGTGTCTTCCCCGATGGCCATATCGCCCGGATCAAGAATGTGCCCCGCCGCTCGGGCGGCCCGGATATCCGCCATATCGTGATCGGCAATGAAGGGACCCTCTGCTACATCACCGAAGTCACGATCAAGATATTCCGCTATTTCCCGGAAAACAACCGCTTCTACGGTTATCTGATCAAGGATGTCGAGACGGGGATCAAGATTCTGCGCGAAGTCATGGTCAATGGCTACCGGCCATCGGTGGCCCGGACCTATTCCGAAGAAGATGCTGCTCAGCATTTCTATCACTTCCACAAAAACAAGTGTGTCCTGCTCTTCATGGCCGAGGGCAACCAGGGTATCGTCGAGGCCACCTGCAAAGGCATCGAGGAAGCTGTTGCCAAGCATCAGGAGGGCATCCTCGAGCAGGTTGACAGCCAGCTGATCGAGAACTGGTTCAATCACCTGAACTGGTCGCAAAAGGACATCGACGATGAATTCCAGGGCATGATCGAGAAAGACGCCCATGCCGGCTTCACGACCGAGATCTCGGCCGACTGGGAAAGCATCCCGAAGATCTACAACAATGTCATCCGCCGCGTGCGGGAAGAATTCCCGAGAAGCCATGACATCACGATGCTGGGCGGCCACTCGTCGCATAGCTACATCAACGGGACCAATATGTATTTCGTCTACAACTACAATATCCACTGCACGCCGGAGGACGAAATGATGGTCTACCACCATCCGCTGCAGCGGATCATTGTCGAAGAAACGCTCAAGCAGGGTGGCTCGATGTGCCACCACCATGGCATTGGCAAATACCGCAGCGAGTGGACACTCGAGGAGCATGGCTCAGCCTACTACATGCTCGAAAAGCTCAAGAGCGCCTTCGATCCGAATGGCATCATGAACTACGGCACGATCTATCCCCAGGCCGAGGGCATCCGGAAGTACATCCAGTAGGACCGGTGACCCAAGCCCCATCCCATCGGTTGAGCTCTCTGAGGGGACAATTCAGATGACGGGTTTTGTCCTTTGCAGGATGCGACAATAAATTAAAAAATGGAGGAGTTATGAAATCAGGGAATCTCAGACGGTATCTACAATTTGCGCTCATCGTTCTTGCTGCCGGCGCCATCTATCCGGTCATCTACCTGAGAACAAACTATCAAGTGACCTTGCTAGAAGTGTTCAACCTCTCCCAGGCCCAGCTGAACAACTTCTATTCCATGCTCGGCATCGCCTACGTCATCGGCTATATCCCCAGCGGTCTGCTCGCTGACAAGGTGCCTGCCAAATGGCTGATCGGCATCTCTTTGCTCGGTGTCTCCCTGTGCGGCTTCTGGTTTGCCCAGGTCCCCGGCGCCGGTGCGGTCAATGCCATCTTCTTCCTGTGGGGCATTTTCTCGGTCTTCACGTTCTGGAGCTCCCATATGAAGATCGTCAAGCTGCTTTCAACTGAAAAGGATGAAGGCCGATTCTTCGGCATCCTCGATGGTGGCCGCGGCGTGGTCGAAGCACTGATGGCCAGCATTGGCCTGGCCATTTTCGCCAGCGTCCTCGGCGGCAGTGAAGCCCTGGCTGACAAACAATCCGCCATGGTCTCCGTCATCTACCTCTATTCCGCCATCGTCCTGGCCGCTGCTGTCCTGATCCTGATCTTTGTCGACAGCGACAAGAAGCTGATCGCCCTCTCCGGCAATACCGGTGAACGGGCCGAAAGCGAAAAGTTCCACATCAAGGATATCGGTACCCTGCTCAAGAACAAATACGTCTACCTGATGGGTGGCATCATCTTCATGGGCTATGCCGTATTCTGGACCGTCTACTATATCGGCGGTTTCCTGCAGACCAACAAGATGATGGATGCCGTCACGGTGGCCTCCATCACCGTCATCATCCTCTGGATGCGCCCGGTTGGCGGTTTCCTCGGTGGCATCTTTGCTGACAAGATCGGCAAGCCCAAAACCAATGGCATTGCCCTCGCGGGTGCCGCCCTGTTCCTGGTTGCCGCCGCCCTGCTGCCTCTGACGGGCATGGGCATCTCGGCCGCTGTCGTCGTCCTCGGCATCTTCCTCTATGCCATCCGCGGCACCTACTGGTCCTTCCTCGGTATGTCGAAGATCCCCACCGCGATGATGGGCACGGCCATCGGCCTGATCTCCTTTATCGGCTACCTGCCGGACATCATCCTGCCCCAGATGAACACCTTCCTCTGGAACACCTTTGGTGACCAGGGCGGCTACGTCTCCTACTTTATCGTCAGCGCTGTGTTCGGGGCCATCGGCATCGCCATCATCGCGATCTATGCCAGCCTGAACCAGAAGGAAAAGTCAGCTGAGAAGGCTGCGCTCAAAGGCGCTGCCCAGAAAGCCTGAGGCTCGAGACTGCGAACGCCATGAAACTGATTTGTCTGGTCAAATTTGTTCCGGATGTCGACAGCTATCAGGTTGACTTCGAAAACAATGCACTGATTCGGGAAAAGGCACGCCTCCAATTGAATCCCGATGACGTTTGTGCCGTGGCCTTCGCTTTGCATGTGAAGGCCAGGCATCCGGACACCACGATTGAGGTGGTGACAATGGCTCCATCCATTGTCACCCCTCATCTCCAGGACCTGCTGCGCATCGGTGTCGACCAGGGAACCCTGATTTCGGACCGGATCTTTGCCGGCAGCGACACCTTTGCCACGGCCACCATCCTCGCCCGCTATCTCGTCAACTGTGACTATGATGCGATCCTGACCGGCACGCATGCCATCGATGGTGACACGTCCCATATCCCGGCCCAACTGGGCGCCCTGCTGGACAAAAACCAGATGTCCGGCATCGTCCGGATCGACGACAATCAGTTCAGCAAGGCCTCAGCGATTTTCGATGTTGAGACGGAAGAGGCATGCGTCACCTATGAAATGAAACTGCCAGCGATCCTGAGCCTGACGCGGGATTGCCCCTACAAGCTGCCCTATGCCAGCCGCAAGGATCTGGCCCGCGACGTTTCCGCAAACTTGCGCATGATCAGCAGCCAGGACCTGTCCTTCCCGGCAGACGAGGTCGGCACGGCTGGCTCAAAGACCCGGGTGGCCCGCACATTCACCAGGGAGTACGACAAAAGGGGCCAAGTGGTCGTCCAAGTGGATGATGCCGGGATCGACCGTGTCTATCAATTCCTGAAGGAAAAGGGGTTGATCAGCAGATGAAGCGGTGCCTGATTTATCTCGACGAACAAGCGCTCCAGGATTCGATCGACCTTCTGGAGGTGGCACGGCAGATCTACCCGGGGCAACCGTATGAATCGACGGGTGTCACCTTCGGGCCGGAGACCGGTCCGGCGGAAGGCGCCTTTGATACCATCATCCAAATCCGTGATGACCGGATCCGTTCGTTTGATCCGATGGCGGTCACGGAGGTGCTGGTCGAGCTGCAGCAATTGCACGCTTACGACACCATCCTCGTGCCGGCGACGCCTTGCGGCCGTATGCTGGCCCCCCGACTGGCCATGCGCCTGGAAACCGGCCTGGTTGCGGATGTCACCGCCATCAATCATGAGGGTGATCACCTGCAGGCCATCCGCCCCGCGTACAGCGGCCGGATCATGGCCGCGATCGAGTTTGTTGGCGCAGGCCCCGTCATGATGAGCATCCGGCCAGGTGTTTTTCACTGGGAACGGCTGGCAGACAAGAAGACGCAGACGGAACAGTTCACCCCAGCCCATGCTCGCACGGGGACGATCCGCCAGCTGGCGCTGAAGGCCAAGGAACAGACCTACGACATCCGCGAAAGTGACGTGCTGGTGTCCGGTGGCGGTGGCATGATCGGCCATTTCCACGAGCTGGAACGCCTGGCCCAGACCCTGGGCGGCCAGGTCTCCGCCAGCCGGAAAATCGTTGACCAAGGCCTGGCGCCGCGCAGCATCCAGGTCGGCCAGTCCGGCAAAACAGTCAGTCCGACCCTCTATCTCGCCCTCGGCATCAATGGCGCCGTGCAGCATGTGGAGGGCCTCAGGCAAGTCAAACACATCATCTCGGTCAATCTCGACAAGAATGCCCCGATTTGCAGCCTGTCCGACCTCGTCGTCGAAGGCGATGCCGTGACATTCATTGACAAACTGGTTGAAAAATTTGCACAAGAGGCCAGCACCTGAGTCAGGCTTGTCCTGGCACTGGAATCTGGCAGACCATCACCCCCTGATTATGGATTACTGGAGGACAATACACATGCAGGTTTCTGATTTTTCGATGGATTTCTTTTCCCTGAAGGGTAAAAATGCAATCGTCACCGGTGGCAACGGCGGTCTGGGCCAGGCGTTCACAACGGCACTGGCCAAAGCCGGGGCCAATGTCCTGGTGCCCAGCCTGGTCGACGACGATGGTTCGACCAAAAAGCTGGTCGAGGATTGTGGTGTGGAATACAAGTTCATGATCGCCGACATCACCGCAGATGGCGAATGCAAGCGCATCGTCGAGACCTGTGTCGAGACCTGGGGCAGCGTCGATATCCTGGTCAACTGTGCCGGCATCAGCATCAATGTCCGCGATGTCACCCAGTATACCCGCAAGGAATGGGATAAAATGATCTCGATCAACCTGACCGCAGCGTTCGAGATGACCCACGAGGCCCTGAAGTATTTCATCAAGCAGGAAAGCGGCAAAGTCATCAATATCGGCTCGCTGTATTCGTACCTCGGCGGCCAGTGGTCACCCGCCTATGCGGCGACCAAGCATGGCATCGTCGGCCTGACTAAATCGATGTGCGATGAACTGGGCCAGTGGAATATCCAGGTCAATGCCATCGCCCCCGGCTATTTTGCCACACCATTGACCGAAATGACCCGCAAGGATGAGAAGCGCAATGCCGAGATCCTGGCCCATATCCCGGCCAACCGCTGGGGCTTCACGGCCGACCTGATGGGGGCCACCGTATTCCTGGCCAGCCGCGCCTCCGACTATGTCAATGGCGCCACACTCGTCGTTGACGGCGGCTACCTGATGCGCTGAGCTGACCCAGATCGCGGTCGCTCCTGACAAAAGAGGGGACAGTTTATGGATAAGAAATACATCGTCGCCATTGACGGTGGCACCCAAAGCACCAAAGTCAGCATCTTCGACACCCATGGCACCGAGATCTGCTCCCAGGGGGTCAAGCTGCGGCCCATGCATCTCTATGGCGATACCCGGGCCGAGCATCCAGACGATGATCTCTGGGACAGCCTCAAGGAAGCCTGCCAGGGCGTCTTCCGGAAATTCGACGGCGACCTGGCGGACATCATCGGTGTGGGCCTCGGCTCCATCCGCTGCTGCCGGGCCTTGTTGAAAGCCGATGGCAACCTGGCCTCGCCTGTGCAAAGCTGGATGGATATCCGGCTGTCGCGACCCTATGAGCACGAAGATGACCAGGTGCGCTATGTGACCACCACCACAGGTTACCTGACCCATCGCCTGACGGGCGAAACCAAGGATACCCGTTCCAATTATGTCGGCCCATGGCCGATCGACTGGAACACCTTGGACTGGATCGCGGACCAGGCGGCCTTTGACGCCTACCATACGCCACGCCAGATGCTGTTCGACCTGGTCGATCCGTCGACCGTCCTCGGCACCATCACGGAGGCGGCCAGCGAAGCGACCGGACTGCCGGCGGGCATCCCCGTGGTTGCGACTTCCAACGACAAGGCGGTCGAAGGCCTCGGCGCCGGGCTGGTCTATGACGGAACCGTGCTGGTGTCCCTCGGCACCTATATCACCTCGATGATGGTGGGGGTCAACAACAATACCAATACCGTCAACTACTGGGTGAATCCGGGGGCGACGCCGGGCGAGTATCTGTATGAAAGCAGTGGCATCCGCCGCGGCATGTCGACCATCACCTGGGTGATGGACCTCCTGGGCAGCGACATCGTCGAGGCCGCCAAAGAGCGCGGCCTGTCGACCGAGAACTACCTTGAGGTGCTCGCCAGAGAGGTGCCGGTCGGCTGTGATGGCCTGTACACCGTGCTCCACTGGCTGGCGCGGCCGGACCATCCGCATGAGCGCGGCATGATGATCGGCTTCAATGGCACGCATAAGGGACAGCACCTGTTCCGCTCGGTCATGGAAGGCATCGCCATGACGATGAAAAACCATGCCCAGGCCATGTGCGATGAGCTCGGGATCGAACTCAATAAAATCGTCGTCAGCGGCGGCGGTTCGAATGGCAATCTCTTCATGCAGATCTTTGCCGATGTCTTTGGGGTGCCGGCCCATCGCAATATCGTCAATGGTTCTGCCAGCATGGGAGCCGCCATCTGCACAGCCCTGGCTCTGGGTGTCTATCCGGATCGCCAGACAGCGATCGAAAACATGGTGCAAATCCGGGACACCTTTGAGCCGATAGCGGAGAATGTGAGCCTGTACCGGGCGATCAATGAGCAGGTCTACCGCCATCTGGCCGATCAGACGGATGACCTTTTGAAAAAGTCGCATGAGATTTTTGCCAGCAGAAGGTAATCTCTCCAGCATTGAAGTCTTGCATACCAGGCGCGGCTTTCCGGCAACAAAGCTTGTTTTGTTGGCGATTGGCCGTGTCCTGGTATTTGAAGTTTTGACCGATTGATGAGTTGACCGTGAACAGGAGGCTAAAGATGAGACATTTATTGAAAAAGCTGTTGCTGATCGTGCTTGCCAGCACCTTGGTCCTGGTCGCAGTTTCTGGCTGTGCCGGTGACAAAAAGGTGATCCGCGTCGGATCGAAGGAATTCACGGAGCAGCTGCTTCTGGGCCAGATCACCCTGCAGGTGTTAAAAGATGCCGGATATAAGGTTGATGACCGGACGGGTGTTGCAGGTTCAAACAAGGTTCGCACCGCGCTGCTCTCCAAGGAAATTGACATCTATTGGGAGTATACCGGTACGGCCTGGCTGTCGCATTTGCAGCATGACCAGCCCCTGACGGATCCGGCGGAATGCTACGCACAAGTCAAGCGCGAGGACGCGGCCAATGGCGTCGCCTGGCTGCACTTTGCCCCGTTCAACAATACCTATACGATCATGATGCGCCGGGCCCAGGCCGAAGAGCTGGGTATCCAGACGCTCAGCGAACTGGGTGCCTATCTGGCGGCCAATCCGGGCAACCTGGCCTTTGCCGTTGACCACGAATTCACCGCCCGGGCCGATGGCCTGCCTGGTCTGGAAAGCACCTACCAGTTCAAGTTGCCCGAGGACAAGCTTGTCGTCATGGACAATGCACTGGTCTATAAGGCCCTGAAGGAAAATCAGGTCGATATCGGCATGGGCTTCTCGACCGATGGCCGGATCCAGGCCTTTGACCTGGTCAATCTCACAGATGACCTGGCCTTTTTCCCCGCTTACAATCCAGCCCCCAATTTACGTGCTGATTTTGCCGCAGAAAATCCGGAGATTGTTGCTCTGCTGGAAAAAGTGGCCGCAAAACTAGATAATGAAACCATCATGCAGATGAATTACCTGGTCGATATTGAGCAAAAGACACCGGCTGAAGTAGCCAAAGACTGGCTCAAGTCTGTGGATCTGATTGCCTGAAAAATTCCCGGTTTAAAGGGGCCTGAGGCTTGTCCGCTGTGACAACCTCCTGAACCGGACAAGTTGCAGCAAGGTGAGGAGGCATCCGATGGGGCTTGTTGATTTCTTTCTCTCCCGTTGGCAGGATATCCTGGAGCTGACCCTGGAGCATTTGCTCCTGGTCTTGCTTGCGATGGCGATTTCGATTGTCCTCGGGGTGACGATCGGCATCCTGATCACGCGCAGCCGAGCCCTCGCCAATCTGGTCCTGGGCCTGGCCAGCATCATGATGACCATCCCCAGCCTGGCCCTTTTCTCCCTGCTGCTGCCCATCCTCGGCATCGGCACGGCACCAGCCATAGTCGGGCTGGTCGCCTATACGCAATTGCCGATCATCCGCAATGTCTATGTCGGGATCACCACCATCGATCCCGCGATCATCGAGGCCGCCCGGGGCATGGGCCTGACCGACCGGAAAATCCTGTTGCGGATCCAGATCCCGCTGGCGATCCCCGCCTCGATGATCGGGATTCGCACTGCCGTGGTCATGGGCATCGGTATTGGCGCGATCGCCAGCTATATCGGCGCCGGAGGACTGGGGACCTATATCTTCCAGGGCATCAGCCGGACCAACGACCATATGGTGATCATCGGGGCGATCCTGATTTCACTGATCGCGATTCTGGCAGATAAATACCTCGGTAAATTGCAGAACCGGCTCGTCCAGGCCAAACCAAAGACAGAGGGTGGAAATCATGATCGTATTTGACCAGGTGACCAAGCGCTATCCCGATTCGACGGTGGATGTGGTCAATCAACTGTCACTCACCATCCCCGATGGCGAGATCTGCATCCTGGTCGGTCCGTCCGGCTGCGGCAAGACGACCACCATGAAAATGATCAATAAGCTGATCCCACCCAGCTCAGGCTCGATCCTGATCGATGGCCAGGACATCGGCGCGATCGATACGATCCAGCTGCGCCTGAACATCGGCTATATCATCCAAGACATCGGCTTGTTCCCCCATATGACAGTAGCCGAAAACATCGCCACCGTGCCCGTCGAGCTGGGCTGGAAAAAGGACCGGATCAGCACCCGGGTCGACGAGCTGCTCGACCTGGTCGAACTCGAGCCCAAGATCTACCGCCACAAGAAACCGCGCGAATTGAGCGGTGGCCAACGGCAGCGGGTCGGCGTCGCCCGGGCTCTTGCCGCCGATCCCAAGATCATGCTGATGGATGAGCCCTTTGGCGCCCTGGACCCGATCACCCGGGCCAAGCTGCAGGATGAATTCCTGAATATCCAGGCCAAAATCAAGAAGACGATTGTTTTTGTCACCCATGACATCGATGAAGCCCTGAAAATGGGTGACCGGATCGCGGTCCTGAAAGCCGGCCGCGTCATCCAGTACGGCAAGCCGATGGAGATCCTGGCCAGACCAGCCGATCCCTTCGTCTCAGAGCTGATCGGCGGCCGCAACTCACTGAAAATGATGAATCTGCTGACCTGCGGTGAAGTCATGGAAAAGACCGGCATTGCATCTGATTTCATGGCGGCTGCTGCGGTTTCGATCCAGGCGACGGCTCAGGATGCCTTGGCCGAGATGTTCCGGACGGGCCAATCGAGCGTGCTGGTGCTCGATGATCAGCGAACGATCCAGGGCCTGATCCGGCTCGAATCCCTGCTGGAAAGAGTGAGTGATTATGGGCGCAGCAGCTAGGCGGTCCTTGCAAGGCCTGGTCCAGGTTCTCAAACTGGCGGGGCTGATCGCCCTGGGCTTTTTCCTGAGCATCTATGTCGTGGAAAATCCGCAGGACAGTCTGGTCTCGCGACTCGTGTCCTATCCCAAGATTGCGGCATTATTAGGCCAGCATCTGACGATTGTCGGGATCTCCTGCCTGCTGGCCATCGTCACCGCTGTGCCGGCCGGGATCCTGCTCACCCGCTCGCGCTTGAAAAAATGGGCGCCGAAGATCATTGGCCTGGTCAATATCGGCCAGGCGGTGCCGAGCCTGGCGGTGGTTGCTCTGTCGGTGGGCTTTCTGGGCGTTGGCGCCTTGACAGCCATCCTGGCCCTCTGGATCTATTCCCTGCTGCCTATCCTCAACAACACCCTGACCGGCATCAATGAGCTCGACCGCTCGATCATCGAAGCTGCCCATGGCATGGGCATGAACCCGCGCCGGATCCTCTACAAGATCGAGCTGCCGCTGGCCTTTCCGCTGATCATCTCCGGCATCCGGACCGCCGTGACCATCAATATCGGCTCCGCCATCCTGGCCGCCTTCGTCGGTGGCGGCGGCCTGGGCAACCTGATCATTGCCGGCAACAACATCAGCCGCTGGCAGGTGGTGGTGCTGGGCGCTGTCTTGCCGGTGATCATGGCGCTGATTGCAGACACGGGGTTTGCGTTGTGGGAGCGGCGCTGGAAGGTGAAGAGAGGCTGATATCAGCGCCGCAACGGACCTCGTGTCAGTTGACAAGAACATGGAGAACGTATGAGACTCTTTCTGGACTGCATTCCCTGCATGTTCAAACAAATCGTGGACGCCGTTCAGATGGCCACGCAGGATGAACGAATCCAGCAGCACGTGATCCAGGAAGCGTTGCAGGAGCTGGTCCATTATCCGGACTATCTCAACTCTCCTGACATGCTCAGGGTCCTCCACCCTTTGGTCAAGCGCCACACGGGTATCAATGACCCTTACGCACGCATCAAACAGAATGACATTGCAATGGCCCGCGCCGTGTTGCCCACTGTGCGGGCTTTCACTTGGCCGGATCCTGATCTGCTGGCCCAGGCCCTGAAAATCTCAGCCAATGGCAATCTCATGGACTCGGCTATCTACACCTACTTGGATCTCGAGTCTTGCATCCATGACGAGCTCAGCCAGGACTTCTCCAGATCCGATTTGGCTGAGTTTAAAATGGATTTGCAAGCAGCGGCAGCAAAAGATCCCACTCCTGACGGCAAACCCGGCGGCCATATCCTGATTATCGGGGACAATGCCGGTGAAGCCGTGTTCGATACCATTTTGGTCGAACGGCTGCAGGAGCACCACCAGGTGACCTATGCAGTCAGGGATGTAGCCATCATCAATGACACAACCCTGGAGGATGCCATGACAGCAGGTCTGACACAATTGACGACGGTTATATCCAGCGGCAGCGATGCCCCTGGGACATTGCTGGAAAGATGCAGCCCGGAATTTTTGAGCGTGTTCGACCAGGCTGACCTTGTCATTAGCAAAGGGCAGGGCAATTACGAAACCCTGTCAGATGCCCCGCGCGAGATCTACTTCCTGCTCAAGGCCAAGTGCAAAGCCATCGCCCAGGCACTGGATGCCAGGCAGGGCTCGGCTGTTTTTATCAAGCATCACCCGAAAATGGGTGAGATTGCAAGACTGGTGGAAAAACATGAGCGGTATCGGGTAGATCCATGTTCTGGACTGGCTGCTGAAATAGCCCTGTGTTAAAATTGATAACAGTTCCGAGCAAGCGGCCTGTTTGTTTTTCAGGTCATCCAGGCAGGTTTTGATGCAAAATGGCCAGGCAGAAAAAGCTGATTGAGCTGCGGCATTATGATTTGCCGCCCCATGAATACATC
>CAZCMX010000012.1:0-46546 GCA_964499985.1 uncultured Mageeibacillus sp. | reverse complement strand
TGGCGGAGAGAGAGAGATTCGAACTCTCGGTTGGGGTTAGCCAACACATGATTTCCAGTCATGCGCCTTAGACCAGCTCAGCCATCTCTCCAGGCTACAAGTGGTGCGGTCTTGCGACACGCATCGCAAATAGTACCATCGTTGCTGACAAATGTCAATTGGTCTCAACCCTTGATGGTCCAAGGATTTTTCAGGATTTCCCAAGTCTCGGCCGGAGGAATCCGGGGTCTTCATGGCGAGTCATCACCCTGGTGGGTATGCTGGTGGTGGGCATCAGGCGTATGTCGGTGATTGTGTGTCTGTGCTTCGTGGGTGTGGAAGTGGCTATGCTCAGTCGCGTGATTGAAGGGTTCTTCTGCATGGCTGTGGGTATGGTGCCCGTCGTGATGGTCATGGCGGTGGTCGTGGGCCAGGGGTTCATGCCTGTGGTCATGTTTATGGTATTCGGCAGCAGCAAAATAGGTGCCGGCCACCATGATGACAAGTGCGGCGACAAAGGCTACGGAAAGGTGCTGGCCAAAAAGGATGATGGACAGCAGCACGCCGATAAACGGGGCGACGGCATAATAGGCACTGGTCCTGGCAGCTCCGAGTATTCGCTGGGCTGACACGTAGAAGTAGATGCTGAGGCCATAGGCAAAAAAACCGAGCATCAAGGCCAGGCCGATGGCCAGGGTATCCGTGCTCAGCTGCCTGCTGGCCAGGGCAATGAGCAGGGCACCGCCTCCGGAGCCGAGACCCTTGATGACGACGATCTGCAGCGGATCCTTCAGCGAGAGCTTTCGGGTGAAGTTGTTTTCAAAGCCCCAACAGATGCAAGCCAGGATGGCAAATAGTGAGCCGATGGAAAAGGACAGGCTGCTGAGGTCTTCGAAAGACAAGATGATGCTGGCTGTCGTAATCAGGGTGATGGCGATCCACATGGTCCGTCCGATCGCTTCCCGGAAGACGGCCAGGGCGATGACTGCCGTAGCGACCATTTCAAAATTATTGAGCAGGGAAACGTTGGCTGCGGTGGTCCGGGTCAGGGCGAGCATCAGGAAAACAGGGGCGGCAATATCGAGCAGGACCATGCCCAGAATGTAGGGGATCTCATTTGCAGTCAGCTGGGCTTCGCTGGCTTTTCTCAGGGCAAACCACCGACCGGCGAAATTGAACAGCAGCATGCCCAGGCCGGCACCAAGGTAGAGCAGGGCTGCCATCAGGGCCGGCGGGATATGTTGGAGCAGCAGCTTTGCAAAGGGCGAGCTGATCCCATACAGGGCTGCAGCCAGGATGGCCAGCCAGATGGCCCGTTTTTGATTCATGAAAGCCTCTCCTTGTGAAGCTGATATAATAGAGCCATGAAAAAAATGCTTCGTTTATTGATACGTGGTTTGACGGTGGTCCTGGTGCTGGTCCTTTTCCTGGGCTTTGCTGTGCTGGTGATCGATGCAAAGGTTGCCTCGGTGGGCCGGTCTCGCTTGGTCACACTCGACGATGCCCCGGATGCGGACTGTGTGATTGTGCCGGGGGCACAGGTTTTTGCTGATGGCACCCCCAGCCAGATGCTAAAGGATCGCCTGGATCTGGCGCTTCTCTATTATAACAGCGGCAAGACCAACCGGATCCTGGTTTCAGGGGACAATGGCCAGGTGGATTATAATGAGGTCATTGTGATGCGCAATTATTTGCTCGGCCAGGGGGTGCCGATCGAGGCGATTTTCCTCGATCATGCGGGATTTGACACCTATGACACCATGTACCGGGCACGGGATATTTTTCTGGTCACAAAGGCGGTGGTGGTGACACAGGAATTCCATCTGCTGCGGGCCCTCTACATCGGCCAGAGGCTAGGGCTGGAGGTTTATGGCCTGGCCAGTGATCCACGCATCTATGCCGGAGCGGATTATTACCGGTTGCGCGAGTATTTTGCCCGGGTCAAAGCCTTCCTGGATTGTCTGCTGGATGCCAGGCCGACCTATCTGGGCGAAACGATTCCGATCTCTGGGGATGGACGGGCAACTCTGGGGTGAAAAAGCCGCTGCGTCTTAGATCTGGAGACGCAACGGCTTTTCGGCTTTTGCTGTGGTCAGCTTGGCTTTGGTCAGTCCTCAGTCGTGGATGCGAAAGTGGACTTTGTAGGTCTTGAGGCATTTGTCGATGATTTCGATCGCCTGGGAGCGGTCTTCGACTTCCTGGAGGCTGGTATCAGTGTGCTCGAGGGATTTGTAGACGGAGAAGAAGTGCTGGATTTCTGAGAAAACGTGCTTGGGCAGGTCGGTGATGTCTTTCCACTGGTTCATCTGGGGCTCTTCAAAAGGGATGGCGATGATTTTTTCATCCAGTTCGTTATTGTCTGTCATGGAAAAGACACCGATCGGGTAGCATTCGACGAGGCACATGGGTTGGAGCTGTTCCGTGCACAGGACGAGGACGTCGAGCGGGTCACCGTCGTCGGCCAGAGTACGCGGGATGAAGCCATAGTTGGCCGGATAATGGGTCGATGTGTACAGGATGCGGTCGAGCTTGAGCATGCCGGTGGCTTTGTCCATCTCGTATTTCTGCTTGCCGCCCTTGGGGATTTCGATGACGGCGATGAATTTCTCGGGTTTGATCCGGGAATCGGAAATATCATGCCAAATATTCATGGATGCTTTCTTCTTTGTTGTTCCCTTTGCCGGGCCGCCTGAATGTCAGGGGCCGCATGGATTGATTTCTGTCTATTTGGGCCAGAGAATGTGGTGGGCTTGCATCATGCGTTCGACCAGCATGGCCATCGTACGGATTTCACCGACGAGGAGCGGAGATTGCGGACAAAGATGCTGCAGGCTCAGGGAGCAGACCAGGATCTCCGTCCGCTTGTTTTGCAGGTCCTGGAGGATTTTGAAAACCGGTGAATCCTGCAAGGTCAGCCGGACGGCTGAATTGTAGAGGATCAGGGCTTCTGGTGGCTTGGGCTGCTCACCCAGGGCTAGCAGGAAGGTTTTCATCAGTTCCTGGCCCAGGCTCGGGTCACCTTCACCCAGCCTTTCGGATCCAAGCACAATGGTGACCGGTTCAGCTGGGTTATCACTGAATAGCTTGAGCGTCTCAGGCAATTTGATCGGTCCAGCAGAGACAGTCGGCTGGGCAATCGTGACCTTGCCATTTTCAGCTTGTGTGAATCTGGCTTCCAGTTTTTTCCTTTTCAAGCGAATCCTTCTTTCCTTTCCCAACCTGGTACACAGGCAAATCCCAGGGTCTGCATAGCTGCTGCCCTGGTCAATTGTTCTTGAGATCGGTGCGGCCATTCAGCTGGCGGATCGCCCTGGGCAGGGCGTCCTTGCTGTTCTTCCAGTCAGCCTGGGCATTGCGGTAATCAAACTTGAGGGTGAACCACTCCACATCGTCCCGTAAAGTCGCCAGGGACTGCTGTTGCTGGGCTTTGAGGTTGGTGATGAACTCTGCTGCCTGGTTCTGGCCGAGAAACCGGGCCGCACCACGCAGGAGCAGCGCCAGGTGTGGCAGGCAATAGCCATGGCCGCCATCAAATTGGCGGCGGAACTCGGGTTCATGGAAATACTCATAGAAAATGACATCGAGGTAATGGCCCATGGTCTGCTCCAGGCGGTCGCAGATCGCACAGGTCTGGACACGCTGTTCGATCGCCTCTGCCGCCTCGAGGATTTTCTCCTTGTAATCCTTCTGCTTGCCGGAAAACAGGCCTTTCTGGGTGGCCGGAATGGCTCGGTCCAGGGATTTTTGCAGATCATCTGTGATGTCGCTGATATGCGTGTGCAAAATCAAGCCCAGGCCGAGACGGTTGGCCTCGCTGTCGTAGAGGCCACGCCAGTGTTCGTGGCAAAAGCCGCGGTCATTGGTCACAATGCGGACATCGGGTTCCATCAGGGCCGGACCCAGGTAATAGGCCAGGAGTTCGTCTGTCAGGGTCTTTTCAAGGGTGCACAGGGGACAGGCTGCAGCCTGGTTATAGGCGTCATGGACGGGAATGGTGTAGATTTTCTCTTTCACGGCGTTCCTCCTTAGGTCTGTCCGGCCGTCTGGTAGACGACTCGACGGGCTTTGACATTGACGACCATGACGTTGATCGAGGTGAATTCCTCGACCAGATGGCTGACCTTTTCCTGGGCTTCACGCAAGACGACCTGCGCGTTGAAGCCATAAAGCAAGGCCAGATCCAGATGTATGACGACACCGTAGATCTCCTTGCTGATTTTGCAGTCCACAACATAAGCCACGCCGCGGATGCGGCGCAGGATCAGTTCAATCATGCTGCGCAAGGCTTCATTGGAAATGGAATAGCTGCCGAGGGTGGAGAAGGTTGGCCGGACGACGGTCCGTTCGGCATCGTTCTGGACCGGCTGCACCCCGCGGTCGCGGTCAAAGCGGCGACGCAGGCGGGAGATCGGGTTCAGGAAGGTTCCTGAAAATTCGTGCTTGATCTCCATGCTGGGGACCGGTATGGTGTGCTTGCCTTCGGTCATCCGGGTCTGGCGAGCCTGGCGCATTTCCTCTTCGCTGCTGACCTCCTCGATCCGGATCAGCCGGGCGGGTGGGTTGAGCCAGAGATTGGTGCAGATTTTTTCCAGCATGGCATCGGAGGTGCCGAGAATCATCAGGGCGGTCGGCTGATGATCTGCCAGAGTCCGCCGCATGGTCTGGGCCCGGGTCTCATCGGCAAAAATCGCCTGGCGAACCGAATCGATTTTCGAGGCGGCCCGCTTGGCTGACGTTCCGGCCACAATCCGGCTGCCCCGGATCAACAGGCCGTCGTCGATCAAAAACTCGATATTGTTTTCCCGGGCCACCCGGATGGCGCGGGTGCTTTTGCCGGTGCCTGGAGGTCCGACAAAGGCGACCACCGCAATGGATTTCAGGGCGGTCTGCAAGGTCTCGTCTTCATCCCGCGGATCCGGGCCAGAGGTCGCTGTGCTGACCGTGCGGTTGACGGCTTCGGCCAGGCGGCTCAGGGGATGCGTGGCCGCTCCGGCGACCGAAGCGACGGAATTCAAAAGAGATGAGGGCTGGCCTTCAGCCCCGGACTTCGATTTTTCCGAGCGTTTCGCCATGGTGCCTCACCTCCTTGCCTGACAGTCGTTGGGTCGGGAATGGTCCCCTGGGATTCAGCGATCCCAGTTGTGAAAGACTTCCTGGACATCGTCCAGCTCTTCCATCTTGTCAATCAGCTTTTCCATTTTCTCAGCCAGCTCGGGATCATTGATTTCGGTCCAGGTGACTGGAACCGGCCCGAGCGAAACATCAGCAAATTCGTATTTCTTCGCCTCGAGGTTGTCGCGCACAGCATGGAATTCTTCTGGTGCCGTCGTGATTTCGTAGACCTCTTCTTCAGCGGCAAAATCCTCGGCACCTGCATCGAGGGCATCCATCATCACTGCTTCTTCGTCTTCATGGTTTTCGCGCTCAATGATGATTGTACCCTTTTCCTGGAACAGAAAGGAGACGCAGCCATTGGTGCCCATATTGCCGCCAAACTTGTCGAAGATATGGCGGACATCGCCGGCGGTACGGTTACGGTTATCCGAGAGGGTGCGAACCATGACGGCTACTCCGCCTGGGCCGTAACCTTCATAGACAATTTCCTCGAAGCTTTCGCTATCATTGGCGCCGGATGCTTTCTTGATGCTGCGCTGGATATTGTCATTGGGCATATTGGCAGCTTTGGCCTTGGCGATGACATCCTTGAGCCGGCTATTGCCCTCGGGATCAGCTCCGCCATTCTTGACAGCGACCTGGATTTCACGGCCGAGTTTGGTGAAAATCGCTCCGCGCTGGGCATCGGCTTCACCTTTTTTGCGTTTGATGTTGTTCCATTTGGAATGGCCGGACATGCTGGATTCTCCTCATTGTTTTTTTCTGGCCAGCAGCGATACCTGCTGGCAGAAGGGTTTTGGGCGATCCTATTATACGGGGTTGATTCTGGGTTTCGCAAGTCAGGGGGGGCCTTCACTGGGGACATAGGCGCTTTCAAGGGTTTCGATCAAGGCGCCAGCGGCTGTGAGGTCATTGACCAGGCTGACCAGCTCTTCCAGCCGTTCTGGGGGGGTGCTCACTGGCAGTTCGGCGTCGAGACCGTAGCGAGCGGGTTCCACGAGGAATCCCGTCTGGACGAGACGGTGGCGGACGAGATCGAGCTGGCTGTACTCAAGGGTCAAAAGAACCCGTTCACACAGCTGCAGGGTGATCGGACGCGCCGCTTCGAGGGCTTGTGCTGCAGCGGTGCCATAGGCGTGGACCAGGCCGCCACTGCCGAGAAGGGTCCCGCCGAAGTAGCGGGTGACCACAATGCCGGCTTGTTCAATGCCTGGCTTTCTGAGGACGTCGAGCACTGGCAATCCTGCTGTTCCCGACGGCTCCCCGTCGTCGGAATAGCGCTGGAGCTGATTGTCACCGCCCAGGACCCAGGCGTAAACATGATGCGTGGCATCCGGAAATTCGTCCCGAATGCCACGGATGAACAGCAGGGCTTGTGTTTCGTCAGCCAGGGGGCGACAATCGGCAATGAAGCGGGACTTGCGGTCAATGAATTCGATCCGGGCGGCCTGCCGCACCGTGCGGTACTGTTTGCGCAAAGCCAAGGGATCAGACGAGCTCCTTGTATTTCTGGAAGGACATCATGAGGAGTGATTTGTCCTGGCTATAGGTGACCATGTCCATGGCTTCTTCGACGGTGAAAAAGCCTCCCGCACTGAAAATATTGGCGAAACTCGGGGTGACGCTCTCCTCTTCACAAGTCATGATATACCAGGTGATCTTGTTCGCGACGGGCCGCTGGCGGGACAGGGAGTAGAATTCATAGGCGGTCTTGCCGGCCGGGGCGATAATCCTGGCCCGGATGCCAGCCTCGACCAGGACACGGCGGACAGCCAGTTCGGCTGGCTCATCGCCTTCCCGGAGGACACCTTTGGGGAAAACCCATTCATGCTTGTCGTTTTTCAAGAGCAGGATTTTGTCATCGTGGAAGACAAGACCACCAGAGCAATTGCGAACGAGCATGCGAGTTCCCTCCCTTATGGACAAATGGATCGCCGGTTCAGATGGATATGACTGGAAAATGGCGTTGAAACACTTTCATTTTAACACGAAGCCGGCTGCAGTCATACCCGTTCGATGACCGTCCGGCCACCCATCCAGGGTCTGAGAACCTCCGGAATGATGATGCTGCCATCGGCTTGCTGGTAATGCTCGACAATCGCCGGCATGATCCGCGAGGTTGCCAGACCGGAAGCATTCAGGGTGTGGACGAATTCAAGCTTGCCAGTCGACTTGCGGCGGAACTTCATATTGCCGCGGCGGGCCTGGTAGTCGCCGGCATTCGAAGCAGAACTGACTTCTTTGTAGTCATTCATGCTGGGAATCCAGACCTCGATATCATAGGTCTTGACCATCGAGGCGCTGCAATCGCCGGCGGCAAGCTTGCTCACCCGGTGATGCAGACCGAGGCCGCGGACCAGGGCAGCTGCTTTGTCGACCAATTCTTCCAGGGCGGCATCGGATTGCTCGGGCAGGGCGTACTGGAACATCTCGATCTTGTTGAACTGGTGGCCGCGGATCATGCCGCGCTCTTCGGCCCGGTAGCTGCCAGCTTCCTTGCGATAGCAAGGGGTATAGGCGAAATATTTGAAGGGCAGGGCATCCTCATCGAGGATCTCGTCACGGTGCAGGTTGACCAGAGCGGTTTCGGCTGTGGGCAGGATGAAATGGGTGAAGCCTTCGCCCTCATCCTTGCGCAGCTGGAAGACGTCGTCCTTGAACTTGGGGAACTGGCCCGCGGTATACCCACACTGGTAGGTCAGGATATGCGGTGGCAACATCATCTCATAGCCATCCTTGAGATGCTCGGCCATGAAATAATTGAGCAGGGCCCATTCCAGCAGGGCGCCATCCTTGCGGTAGACCCAGAAGCCGCTGCCGCCGAGCTTGGCGCCACGGGCATAGTCGATCATGCCGAGGCCTTCGACCAGATCCACATGATGCTGGGGGGCAAAGTCAAACTGGGGCTTCTCGCCAAAAACACTGACAACAGCATTGTTTTCCTTGCCACCGGCTACGACATCGTCGGCCGGCAGATTCGGCAGTGCCTCGAGGAACGTCTGCTGATCGGCTTCGATCGCTGACAGTTCTGCATCCTGAGTGCTGATCTGCTCGGAAATCTGTTTCATCCGGTCGAAAATCGGCTGGACGTCCTTGCCTTCCTTCTTGAGCTTCGGAATCTCGGCGGAGGTCTTGTTTTTCTCGGCCTTCAGAGATTCGGTGACGAAGATCAGCTGGCGACGCTTTTCATCGCGGGCCAGGAAGTCAGTGAAATCGACTGTATAGCCTTTGCGGGCCAGTTTTTCCGCAACCTGGGCGGGATTTTCACGGATGAGGTTGATATCGAGCATGGTATCCTCCAAAAAGTCAGCTGTTTTATCATATTAGTCGATTCAGGGCCCCGCTTCAAGGATTGAGGTCCTGCAGCTCCTCTGGGATGAAGCGGCCATCCTGGCGGAACAGGACATCGTCGAGCCAGATTTCACCCCCGCCGTGCTCAGGGCGCTGGATCAGGATCAGGTCCCAGTGGATGGCCGACCGGTTGCCATTGTCAGCCTTGGCATAGGCATTGCCGGGGGTGAAATGGATCGAACCGGCGATTTTTTCATCGAACAGGGTGCTGCCGACCGGTTCCTGGATTATCGGGTTGACGCCGAAGGAGAACTCGCCGATGTAGCGAGCCCCTTCATCGGTATCAAAAATCTTGTTCAATGTCTCGTTGTCGCCATCGCACTGGGCTTTGATGATCCGGCCATTGGCGAAAGTCAGGCGGATATTGTTGAACGTTTTGCCCCAGTAATGGGCCGGCACATTATAGGTGATCGTGCCATTGACGGAGTCCCGGACCGGGGCGGTATAGACCTCGCCATCCGGGACATTGCGGCGGCCATAGCAGCAGACAGCTGGCAGGCCTTGGATTGAGAAGGACAAGTCGGTACCAGGGCCTTTGATCCGGACTTGCCGGGCCTGCTCCATCCGCGTGGCCAGGATCTTTTCAAAGCCATAGAGGCGTTCGTAGTCAACCAGGCTGACAGTGAGAACAAAATCCAGGTAGTCATCATTGGACAGGCCGGCCTTCTGGGCCTGGGCCGGCGTCGGCCAGTAAAACAGCACCCATTGGCGATCATTGATGATGGTATGGGAAACCGTCTCCCCGGCCTTGCTGGCCAGCTGCTGCCTGAGCGGATCCACGGCACTGAGTTCGCGGTCATTGACTGAGCCGCGAATCGTCAGGACTGCTTTCAGATCGGCTACCCGGACGGCATTCCAGGCCGTCCGTTTTTCCAGGAAAGCTGCGGTGGCCGGAAATTCAGGATCCAGCAAATCGTATTCCAGGCGGGCGATCTCGTCATCGGTCCAGAAAACAATCGGGTACAGACGCTGGCGGCGAGCCTCGCGGTACAGCGCCTTGACCAGCGGCTTGGCTTCGGGAATGGCATTGATCTGGAAAATGTCGCCGGGCAAAAGGCGCAGCGAATGGGTCAGGAGCATCTGGGCCAGACGGTCGAGGCGTGGATCTTGCATGGGAGGCGTTCCTTTCCGGTATCTTTGGTCATTTTTGACTTATTTTCGTGCAGCCATCATCCAGTCGCCGGCATCGGTAAAGCCAAGGCGGCGATAAATGTGGCCGGCCTCTGGATTGTCATAGAATAAGGCCAGGCTCTGGAATCGCTGGCCGATCAGCTGGCTGCAAAGGAAAGAGACCAGCCGGCTGGCGATTCCACGGCCGCGGTGCCCCCGGGCGGTGCATACGCCGACAATCATGGCCGAGGCACTGTTTTCTGCCGTCGTGCCTGCCGAGGCGATGATCTGGCCATGGTCACGCTGGATATAATAGTGGCAGCTGCCACTTTCCATGGCAGTGGTCAGTTCACGGATCCGTTCCTGGCGATCTGTGCTGTGAGAAAATTCGGTTATGCTGGCAAAAAGCTCGGCCAGAGCCGGGATATCCGCCAGACTGGCCTCTTCTGGTTCCGGATAAGTGGCCAGCTGCGCGGCCATCGCCAGGGCGGGTTCGAGCGGGGTGAAATCCGGCTTTTTGATGGCGAGCAGGGACATCGGCCGGAAATCGAATTCTGGACGGTAGGGCCGGAGTTGTTCGAGGACATCTGCCCGGCCCGAGATGAACTGGATCGAAGGGTGGTCGCTGGCCGAGCGGATGGGATCGATGCTGCAGGAATCTGCCGGGCAGGCGATGATGAGGCTCTGGTGATATCGAATGATCAAGCTGTCGAGGATATGTGCGGCTTCAGGCCGGTACAGGGCCAGAACATCGAGAAAATTCGAATCCAGCGGGAAATTCTCCAGGTCACCGATCGCAAAGAGATTCTCGATCGGCCTTTTCCTAAGCAATTCCAGGATCGCGGGCTTTTCCCCCGGCAGGATCCGGTGATGACGGTTGGCCTCGAGCCAGTGAACCGTTTCATCAACAGCTTCCCGGACTTTGAACAGTCGGCAATCGGCCATGCCAATGGAGCCCCGGCTGACCCGGCCTGATCCATCAAGCAGGCGGCCAGGCTGGATGAACTCGTCACTGTCGAGGGCGAGGTCCTGGTATTCCCGCCAGACACGCCGGCCTTGTTCCAGGATCGCTGAACCCTGGCGCACTGTGATCCGGCTGCGGGCGCGGAATTCTGCCAGATGCATCACGGTACAATGGTCGTAGTCGACACCGAGCAGGAGAACCTTGGCATCGAGGTCGTAGAGTCTTTGCGTCGGGGACTGCTCACCGAGTCCTGACTCGAGAGGTTGGCTGGAGACGATGCCAGATGCCTCAGGCCCCAGGGCGATAAAGGAATCCAGTGGATGGTTGCTCCGCAGGACGCCGGGATAATGCCAGAAACAGTCCGCGATGGCTCCCATGCGCCGCAGGGGGGTGGTCTGGGGATCGAATGCCGGCGTCAGCTCGCGGATCAGCGGCCACCAGTCGGCGGGCACCGGCGGGGCAATCCAGTGGGATGGCTCGCTATTGTCGCCACTTTGGGCCGGCATGACCAGGGTCCCGGTCGGACCCAGGACGGCCAGGAGCGCATCCACAACCGTCCGGGCGCCGCCGATCACCCAGCCGATCTTTTTCATCGAGCTGTGGACGATCAGAGTCTGGCCCGGGCTGATCCCGAGAGCAATAAGTGAATCCGTGATCTGAGCGGGCGTCACCAGGGCGGTGTCAAGAATCGGTTCGGTCATGCTGTCTATGCTCCTGCCGAGGTTCGCCTGGCAATCCGGTCAGATTTCAACCAGGATCGCCGTAACGCCCTCGAGTTCATTCAATTCAGTACGGAAAGCGTTGAGGTCGTCGGCTCCGCGGACGAGCTGGAGGACGATCAGGCCGTCGGTGGCGCAGACATCACCCGCTTCGTGCAGGCCCAGGCGGGTTTTGATGCTGCAGCCATACTGGGAAAAGACCTTCTGCAGTTTGTCGGCACTGTGCAGGCGCTGGTTGACGCGAATGATCATGATGGTATGTTCAGTCATAGGGGCCTCCTTTGGGGATATGCGGCGCTTCAGTGCATGCGGCGCAGGGCTTCGATATCCTTGATCGTGAACGAGGAGCGATAGAAATCGATCACACCTTCATCACGGATCCGGCCAAGTTCGCGGGACATGGAGGGGCGGGAGACATTGAGGTAGTCGGCCAGCTGTTCACGGTTCATCGGGATCATGAAGGTCCGGTTGCCGGTCATCTGGTGCTGTTCAAAGAGAAAGGCCGCCAGTTTTTCGCGCATGCTCTTGACCTTGAGGTAGGAGATCCGGTTGTTCATGATCAGGGCTTTGCGGGAAACAATGCGCAGCATATTCTCAATCAGGAGCTGGTGGGCCGTACAGATCTTGCAGCAGGGCTTGGTGAATTTTTCAATCGGCAGGAAAAGGACCTGGCAGCGGGTATTGGCGACGACCATATTGGGCCAGGAGCCGACCCGGGCAAAAGCAGCCACCTCACCAATCAGTTCAGCCGGGCCAAAGGTGCCCATGATCAGGCGGTTGCCTGCATAATCTTCCTTCTGGACCATGACCTCGCCCTCGAGAACCACGCCGAAGGTATCCTGGGCATCGCCAATCCGGCAAAGGATGTCATCCTTGGCAAATGTTCTGACGACCGGATGGAAGCAAGGCATCATGTCGAGAATATCCGACGCCTGCAGCCCTTCGAAAATCCCGCAGCGAGTCAGTATGGGCAGCCATTTCTCAATCATGAATCCACCTTCTTCTTTGTTGCTATGGCTACAGCAAGCCTGTGTCCATTATAGTACACTGACGCCAGAAAACAAGTTGAAACCACTTGCAGCCGGTGGCTCCAAACCAGGCCGGCGACACGAAAGGATCTTCTCATGAAGCGTAACATTATTGTGATCGATGAAGAAAAGTGCAATGGCTGCGGCAATTGCATCATCGGCTGTCACGAAGGTGCTCTGGCCCTCATCAATGGCAAAGCTCGCCTGATCAAGGAGTCATACTGTGACGGACTGGGTGCCTGCCTGCCGACCTGTCCGACTGACGCCATTACGATCGAGGAACGTGAAGCAGACGAATTCACAGCGCCCGCCCCAGGTTCCCCGGCCGATCTCGAAATGAAAGCCGAAGCGGCTGCCAAGGCCGCCGCTGCCCAGCCGGTCTTCCGCGGCTGTCCCGGCAATGCCCAGCGCACCTTTGACCGTGCCGAGGCTCCCGCTGCCCCGGCTCCGATGGCGGCCAAGGCCCCCGTTGATCCCTATGCGGCGAATTCCGAGCTCAAGCAATGGCCCGTCCAGATCAAGCTGCTCCCTGTCAAGGCCCCCTTCTACCAGGGTGCCAGGCTCCTGATCGCCGCCGATTGCGCCGCCTACTCCCGGGCCAATTTCCACGAAGAATTCATCAAGGGCAAGGTCACCATGATCGGCTGCCCCAAGCTCGATGCCGGTGACTATACCGAAAAGCTGACTGAAATCTTCCGCCAGAACGATATCCGCAGCGTCACCATCGTCCGTATGGAAGTCCCTTGCTGCGGCGGTCTCGACTTTGCCGCCAAAAAAGCTCTGCAGCAGAGCGGCAAGATGATTCCCTGGCAGGTCGTCACGATCACCACGGATGGCCGCATTCTCGAAGATTAGTCCGTTCTTTCCCGCATCGGCCAGACGATTTATAATCAAATCAGTATCCCAATGGCTCCAAGCCTGAAATAAAAAAAATGGAGGATCACCCAATGTCAAACATGTTCTGTTTCCAGTGTGAACAAACCGTTGGCGGCAAAGGCTGCACTGTAGCCGGTGCCTGCGGCAAAAGTGCCGACACATCCAATCTGCAGGACGACCTGACCCTTGCCCTGATCAATTTCGCCCTCGCCAACCAAGGGCAGGAAATCACCGCTGCTGACGCCCAGCTGATGATGGAGGGCCTGTTCACCACCATCACCAATGTCAGCTTCGATGATGTCTCGCTCAACAAACTCGTGGCCAAGGTCGAAGCTGCCGCCGCCGCCAAGCGGGCCACGAACAAAGTCGTCGTCCCCAGTGTCATCGCCCAGGGCGACCAGCTCTTCGCCGGCGACCCGGATGTCGTCTCCCTGCGCTCCCTGCTGCTCCTCGGCCTGCGCGGCATGGCAGCCTATGCCTATCATGCCCTGATGCTGAGCAAGTCAGACGCCGAAGTCAACCAGGCCATGTTTGATGGCATGGTCGCCGTCGGCACCGACCACAGCGTCGAAGAATGGCTCAACCTGCTGATGAAGTTCGGCAAGGACAATTTCCGCTGCATGGAAGTCCTCGACGATGCCAATACCAGCGCCTATGGCAATCCTGTCCCGACCGAAGTCACCATGACCATCGAAAAGGGCCCGTTCATCGTCGTCTCCGGCCATGACCTGCATGACCTCAAGATGCTGCTCGAGCAGACCGAGGGCAAGGGCATCAATATCTACACCCATGGCGAAATGCTGCCGGCCCATGCTTATCCGGAGCTCAAGAAGTACAGCCAGCTCAAGGGCAACTTCGGTACCGCCTGGCAGAACCAGCAGAAGGAATTCAAGAACGTTCCGGCTGCCTTCCTCTTTACCACCAATTGCCTGATGCCCCCGAAGGAAGACTATGCCGATCGCGTCTTCACCACCGCTGTCGTCGAATACCCCGGTCTCGTCCACATTCCGGATGGTGAGAAGGGTCACAAGGACTTCACCCCGGTCATCGAAAAAGCCCTCGCCCTCGGCGGTTTCTCCGAGCCTGTCACCATGACCGGCGTCAATGGCGGTTCCAAGCTTTTGACCGGCTTCGGCCATGCCACGGTCCTCGGTGCTGCCACGCAGGTGATCGATGCTGTCAACAGCGGCGCCCTGAAGCACATCTTCCTCGTCGGCGGCTGCGACGGCGCCAAGCCGGGCCGCAACTACTATACCGATTTCGTCAAAGCCACCCCGTCCGACACCATCGTCCTGACCCTGGCCTGCGGCAAGTTCCGCTTCAATGACATGGACATCGGCCATATCGGTCCGTTCCCGCGCATCATGGACATGGGTCAGTGCAATGACTCCTACTCCGCCATCCGGGTCGCCGTCGCGCTGGCTGAGGCCTTCAACTGCGGCGTCAATGACCTGCCGCTGACCCTGGTCCTCTCCTGGTACGAGCAGAAAGCCGTCTGCGTCCTGCTGACACTCCTGGCCCTCGGCGTCAAGGATATCTACCTCGGCCCGACACTGCCTGCTTTCGTTTCCGCCAATGTCCTCAATGTGCTCGTCGAGCAGTTCGGCATCCGCCCGACCTCCAATGTCGAGTATGACATGGCTCAGATCCTTGGTGCCTGATCCTTTGTGTCCCCTCGGCCGGGCGAAAACTGGAGCCTTCCGCCCGGCCCGCCTTGTGCGGTCTGTAACAAGACCTGTTGACAAGCAAGAAAGCCTTGTGGCACAAATTGATTAGAGTGCAGACGACCCGGCTGGTCCGCCAGCCGGGTCGTTTGTTTTTGGAGGTATTGTATGTTGTATGATCTGATTGTCGTTGGCAAGGGCCCTGCCGGATTATCTGCCGCTGTCTATGCCGTACGTGCGGGTTTGTCCGTCCTCGTGATCGGTCGCGATGCCGGCGCATTGGCCACGGCTGACCTGATTGAAAACTACCTCGGCTTTCCAGAACCCATCCAGGCCGCCAGACTTCTGGCTGACAGTGAAGCCCAGGCCCGCCGGCTGGGTGTTGAAATCCTGACCGAGGAGGTCACAGGCCTGCTGTTCATGGAGAATTATGGCGTTCAGACAACCACCCGTGAGCTGGAGGCCAAGTCCCTGGTCATCGCCACCGGCCTGCCCAGAAAGAAGGCCACCGTGCCTGGACTGGCCGATTTTGAAGGCCGCGGCGTCAGCTACTGCGCGACATGCGATGGCTTCTTCTATCGCGGCAAGAAGGTCGCGGTGATCGGTAACGGCGACTACGCTTTCAAGGAAGCCAGTGAGCTCAAGCCCTTTGCCAGCGAGATCACCCTGCTGACCAATGACCGGCCGTATGAATCCAGCCTGTCAGATGAAAAGATCAGCGTCGATCTGCGCAAAATTGCAGCTGTCTCTGGCGATGAGATCAAAGTCCGGCGAATTGAAATGGCTGACGGATCCTGCCTGGAGGTCGACGGAGTCTTCGTCGCCGAAGGCACAGCCTCAGCGCTCGACCTGGCCCAGAAGCTCGGTCTGGCCAATGATGGCAAGGTGGTCACGATCAATAGCCGCGACCAGGATACCAATCTGCCAGGCGTTTTCGCTGCCGGAGACTGCACAGGCGGCCTTTTGCAGATCGCCGTCGCCGTCGGCGATGGTGCCCGGGCTGGCATGGCTGCGGCCAATTATGTTCGCCAGCTGAGCGGACAAAAGGAAGTCAAGGTCCAGTGGCACTGATCCACCCTGCTCCGGGTGCCACTTTTCCGCAAACGTTTTCGACAATTTTCAGATTGCAGAATTGGCACCCGGAACTTGAACCTTTTCACGAATTTGCCAATTTATAGGGATTTTTTAGGGCATATTGCCCTTTTTTGCGTGTCATAGCAAGATTTCCTATACATTTTGCAAAAATCCACTCAACTTGACCCGGGATCTGTGCTATAGTGATTTTTGGCCTTTGATGTCACTATTTTGTGACTTCAGTTGCTGTCCCAAATTTTACATGAACCACCACAGGAGGTATCTACCGTGTTCAGGTTCGCGCATTTTTCCGGGGGCGTCCATCCGAAGGGGAATAAAAACACGCATTTCTACCCAACGGTCCGTCTGGATGACTTCAAGGAAATCCACATTCCCATGAGCATGCACATCGGGCCGCCGTGCACGCCAGTCGTCAAGGTTGGTGATCTGGTCAAAGTCGGCCAATTGATTGGTGAAGCCAGCGGTCCGATGGCAGTCCCCATCCATTCCAGTGTTTCCGGCAAGGTCACGGCCATCCGCAAGGAAGTATCGAGTGCCGGTCGATCCGTCGAGGTTGTCCTGATCGAGTCTGATGGACAGTACACCCGCGACGAATCGGTTGTCCCACCGGTTGTCACCGACAAAGAAAGCTTCCTGAAGGCCTTGCGTGATGCTGGCCTGGTTGGCCTGGGCGGTGCCGGTTTCCCGACCCATATGAAGCTTCGGATCCCCGAGGGTAAAAAAGCTGAATTTCTGGTGATCAATGCCGCCGAGTGCGAGCCGTATATCACGGCTGATTTTCGCCAGTGTGCCGAGCATCCGGATGAAATCATCGAGGGGATCATGGAGGTCATGAAGTACCTCGAGATTCCCAAGGCTTTGATCGGAGTCGAGGACAATAAGCCCCTGGCGGCCGAGGTGCTCAAGAACGAGCTGACCAAGCTCGAACTCAAGCAAAACATCAAGCCCGAGATTTCCGTCCACCTGTTGAAAACCATGTACCCGCAGGGTGCCGAAAAAATGCTGATCTATAGCCTGACCGGCCGCGAAGTCCCCTCTGGCGGCTTGCCGATCGATGTCGGTGTCGTCATGCTCAATGTCAGCACAGTCCGGTTCATCGCCAAATACCTCAAGACCGGCATGCCGCTGGTCCGGAAACGCCTGACCCTCGATGGCAGTGGCCTGAAAATGCCCTGCAATGTCAATGTGCCGATCGGTGCCATGATCCCTGATGTCATCGCCCAGGCTGGCGGCAATGCCGCCGAAGCCGGCAAGATCATCATGGGCGGGTCGATGATGGGCGTTGCACTCGACCGTCCAGAGGCTTCGATCATCAAGAACAACAATGCCATCCTCGTCTTTGACAAAAAGGAAGCCGAGATCCCGCAGGAAACCCAGTGCATTCGCTGTGGCCGCTGTGTCGAGGCCTGCCCGATGCATCTGATGCCGACCATGCTGGATGTCGGAGCCCGCAACAAGGACATCGAGCAGCTCCAAGACTACCATGTCATGGACTGCATTGAATGTGGCTGCTGCACCTATGTCTGCCCGGCCAAGCGGTACCTTGTGCAGAGCATCCGCGCCGGCAAAGGTTTTGTCCGCCAGGCCCAGTCAAAGGAGGGCGCAAAATAATGCTGCAAGTATCCTCATCTCCGCATATCCGTGACTCAGTCACCACCCGGCGCCTGATGCTCGATGTCGTGATTGCGCTGATCCCTGCCATCCTGGCCTCGACCTGGATCTTTGGCTGGCGCGTGCTCCTGGTCACCGCTCTGACCACGGGCACCGCTGTCCTTTTTGAATACCTGAGCCGCCGGATCATGAAACGCTATGACTCCATCGGCGATATGAGCGCTCTGGTCACCGGTCTCCTCCTGGCCATGAATCTGCCGCCGACAATCCCGCTCTGGATCCCGGTCGTCGGTTCTTTCATCGCCATCGTCATCGTCAAGCAGTTTTTTGGCGGTATCGGCCAGAATTTCATGAACCCCGCCCTGGCCTCCCGCGTGATCCTGATGCTGTCTTTCCCGGCTGCCATGACTCGCTGGGCGATCCTGGCTGAACGGGCCCGCAGTGCCACGACAGCGGTCGCCGACCAGGCCGGCCGGCTTGACCTGATCGCCACGGCCACCCCTCTGTACATCATGCAGAACCAAGGTGACATGCCCTCCTACCTGGAGATGTTCATGGGCATCAAGGGCGGCTGCATCGGCGAGGTTTCCGTCCTGGCTCTGCTGATCGGTGCGGTGTACCTGATCGTGCGCAAGGTCATCAACCTGTGGATTCCGCTGACCTATATCGGCACCGTCGCCATCATCACGGCGCTGGCTGGCCAGGATCCGCTCTACCACATCTTGTCAGCCGGCCTGATCATCGGTGCTTTCTTCATGGCAACCGATTATGTCACGGCTCCGGTCACCCGCAATGGCCAGATCATCTTTGCTCTGGGCTGTGGCATCATCACCGCCCTGATCCGCCTGTTCGGCGCAATGACCGAGGGTGTTTCCTTTGCCATCCTCCTGATGAACCTGCTGACACCGCATATCGAGAAATGGACCAGCCCGGTCCCGTTCGGAGGTCGCAAGTATGTCAAAGGATAATGGATTCATTCCCGCCCTTATTCTGACTTTGATTGTCCTGGTCACGACCGGGCTGCTCGCCCTGACCAGTGCCCTGACCCAGGCCGCCCGGGATACCCAGGCAGTCGCCCAGGCCAATGCCAACCGCCAGCTGGCCTGCCCCGAGGCCGTCAGCTTTGAGCCCATCGATCTGGCACCCTTTGCTGCGGAGCACCCCGGGATCTCTGAGGCGTATACCGCCCGTGACAGCAGCGGCCAAACGATCGCCTTCCTGTATCGCAGTGCTTTCCGTGGTTATGCCGGAGAGGTTCCTGTTCTGGTTACCATTGACCTGAACAATGTGATCACGAAGGTTTTGCCCCTGGAAAATGACGAAACCCCCGGTCTGGGCAAAAAAGTAGCCGATGATTCGTTCATCAGCCAGTACAATAATCTCGATGCGACCAAAATCTATACCGTCAAACCCAATGAAACCGACAAGGTCCTGCTCGACGCAATCGCTGGTGCAACCATCTCTTCGAATGCGGTGACCCGGGCCGTCAACCAGGCAACTGCCCTGCATCCGGCAGTCGCAGCGGAGGTGAAGTGATGGCTGCGAAAAAACGTTCTCTCACTCATGAATTTACCAAGGGCCTGGTCATTGAAAATCCAGTCCTGCGCCTTGTCCTGGGCACTTGCCCGACTCTGGCTGTCACGACCTCGACCAAAAACGGCATCGGCATGGGCCTGGCTGCGACCTTTGTCCTGATCGGCTCGAACCTGATTATCTCCCTGTTGCGAAAATCGATCCCGGACAAAGTCCGTATCCCGGCTTTCATCACGGTCATTGCCGGATTTGTCTCGATTGTCCAGATGCTGATGCAGGCCTACCTGCCGGAGCTGAACAAATCACTCGGCATCTTCATCCCCCTGATCACCGTCAACTGCATCATCCTGGCCCGGGCCGAGATGTTTGCCAGCAAGAACTCCGTGCTGCCCTCAGTGATCGATGGTCTCGGCATGGGTGTTGGCTTCACCGCTGCACTGTTCCTGATGGGATCGATCCGGGAAATCCTCGGCAATGGCACCTTCCTTGACCTGCCGATCCCTGCCCTGCGGGCTGGCGGCTGGATCGAACCGATGATCATCATGATCCTGCCCCCGGGTGGCTTCTTTGTCTTTGGCATCCTGATTGCCCTGGCCAATAAGCTCTCCGAGCGGCTGGACAAAAACAGTGACAAAGGCATCAAAGATCCGCTGGCTGAAGAATGTGTCGGTGCCATCAACGAAGCTTCCGCCTGCGCCCTCTGTGGCGCCTGCAGCATTGGCATGAAGTACCGCGAGACTGGCGGTTTCAAAAACCAGGCCAGTGAAAGCAGCCCGTCCGATCACCTGAAAGGAGATAAGGCATGAAAGAACTGCTGATTATCCTTTTCTCTGCCATCCTGGTCGATAATTTCGTCTTGTCCCGGTTCCTGGGGATCTGCCCCTTCCTGGGCGTCTCGAAAAATGTCAAGACCGCCATGGGCATGAGCACCGCCGTCATTATCGTCATGGTCATTGCTTCGGCTTTGACCTGGCCGGTCCAGTTCTATATTCTGACCCCGAGAAACCTTGGCTACCTGCAAACGGGCGTATTCATCGTCATCATCGCGGCCCTGGTCCAGATCATCGAGACTTTCCTGAAAAAGTCCATGCCGTCCCTGTACCGGGCCCTCGGGATCTACCTGCCCCTGATCACCACCAACTGCGCCGTCCTGGGTGTGACCATCCTGAACATCGACAGCAACTACTCCTTTATCGAGTCGATCATCCATGCCGCCGGGGCCGGCTTCGGCTTCATGCTGGCCCTGTTCCTGTTCTCCGGGGTCCGGGCCAAGGTTGACCGGGCCGATGTACCCAAATTCATGAAAGGCTTGCCGATCACTCTGGTCTCTGCCGGCCTCGTCTCGATCTCGTTCTTTGGTTTCAAGGGCCTGATCGAAAAGCTGTTCAGCTAAGCCCCACGTCAAGGAGCGTACATTATGTTAGCAATTGCCATGATCCAGGCCTCATCGATCCTGACTCCGGTCCTGATCGCCAGCGTCATCGCCCTGTTTCTCGGGATCATCATCGTCATTGTCAGCCGCGTCTTCGCGGTTCCGGTCGATACTCGCCTCGAGGATATCAAGGCGATCCTGCCCGGGGCCAACTGCGGGGCCTGTGGCTTCACAGGCTGCGAAGGCTATGCCCAGTCGATGGCTGACGGCGACCCGAATACCGGCAAATGTCCGGTCGGTGGTGCCGAAGTCGCCCAGGAGCTTTCCCGCTATCTCGGCGTAGCAGCCCCCTCCTTCATCCCGAAAGTGGCCCATGTCCATTGCCAGGGTACCGTAGACCATACCCAGAAGCGGTTTGAGTATCGTGGCACCATGAGCTGCAGTGCGGCCCAGAATCTGTTTTCCGGGCCCAATTCCTGCACCTATGGTTGCATGGGCTATGGCGATTGTGCAGTCGCCTGTCCCTATGGTGCAATCTATGTCACCGAGGGGATCGCCCATGTCGACTCGTCGAAATGCACGGCCTGCGGCCTCTGTGTCAAGACCTGCCCCAAGCAGTTGATCGAAATCATCCCGAAGCACCTCAATGCCTATTCCGTCAAATGCAAGAACAAATGGCCGGGTGCCCAGACCCGCAAGAATTGCTCGATCGGCTGCATCGGCTGCCAGAAATGCTTCAAAACCTGCCAATACGGTGCCATCACCATGGATGGCCCTCTGGCCATCATCGACCAGGACAAATGCACCCACTGTGGCGAATGCGAGCTGGTTTGTCCGACCGGCGCCATCGTCAATGGCTTGGTGATCGGCCAGGATGATGCCGGCAAGCCGATGTCCACGGGCACCCCGCGCAAGGCGGCGGCCTCCTGAGCAGCCCTGTCCGGCGATGAAAAAATTTCAAATTATCAGCAGAAGTGCATTGCGCGATCAATAATTATGTGTTATCATCTTGTTTGCGCGTTTTGCAACTAAACGTACAGGAGGTGTACAAGATGCCCAAGTGTGACGTTTGCTCGAAGGATACTCTCTTCGGCAGAAAGATCAGCATCACCCGTTCACAGGTTTCCCGTCGCGCGCTCGCGAAGCAGAAACCGAATGTCCACAGTGTCCGGGTTGATGACAACGGAACGCCCAAAACCCTGCATGTCTGCACCAGGTGCCTCCGATCCAACGCGGTCAAGAGAGCCTGAGCCGCGTTGTCGACAGTCGTTTGTCGCTAAACGGGCAAAATCGCAGCAATGCAACCGAACGCTTCCCTGCAAGGGGGGGCGTTCTTTTTATTTTCTGGGGGTTGGATCGGATACCGGGAACAGCCGCCTGACCGCGATCAGACGTTGCCACAACGCTTCGTCTTTGGCTGGATCGACCAGGCGGATCGACGAGCGGCCCCGGTTCTCGACCAGCAGGCTGCTGGGGGTGATGCAGATGGCCACTTCATGGGGCACGTCAGGCTGGTCACTGCGGCCAAAAAACAGCAGGTCACCAGGCTTGAGGATCGTCAGGTCCACCAGTCCGGTCTCCGCGATCGTCGTGAGCGGGACAGCCTGGCCAGCGGCCATCTGGCCAGCCAGCTGCCGGGGAACATTGAGCCCATTAACTGCGGCACAGACATAGACAATACCCGGCATGGAGGCGCCATAAATGGTCATGCCATGCTCGAGAGTGGTCACATTGAGAAAGGTCAGGGCGGTCGTTGTCAGGTAGCGGGCGCCGTCCGATACCGGCTGAACCGCGCCATCGGGCGGCAAGATGACCAGGCCATCGTCGCTGATCCAGCCGGATTCGCCACTGGGCAGCAGGACCCTTGAAATCCCGTCGCCCCGGTAATCCGCATACAGCACGGTCCCCATCATGACCTCGGCCACCAAAGTTCCGGTTTTGGCATGGCTCATGATCCGTTTCGACCCTGTCGCCACGACCAGTTTGTTGATGGCCAGGCCCGGTTCTGCCGAATCACAGAAGGTCGACAGATCGCTGTCGAGCATGAAGCCTGTCAGTCCATCCTGCAGCTTGATTTTGCGGAAACCATAGCTGGTCGGTTCACTCTGCAGGGTGACGGGCTCATTGTAGAGGACCTGGACCAGGCGGTTGGCCTTGATATCCGCCGCATCATAGACATCCGCCACAGGGGTCCGCACAACCCGGTCCATTTCCGTATAAGTGCGGCTGATCTGCTGGCCATTGTTGTCGCGGTTCTGGGTCAGGTTGAGCACGCGCCGGGAAATCGTCGGCGCCAGATAGAAAACCACCAGAACGATCGCCAGCAGAGTGAGCAGCGGCGCAGCCCAGAAAGGCAGCCGGCTTTTCTTCTTGTCAACAAATACATTCTCCCGGTAGATCGGCCAGTATTTGTCAATCTGCATCGGCGGCTCGTAAGGTTTGGGCTTGCGGCTGAACCGGATCATGCCCTGACCCCGGGGCTGGTCTGTTCCTGCACCGGATCGGCACCGGTTAATTCACTCTGCAGAGTGCCTAAAAGCACACAGAAGGCCTGGGCCAGGTCCTGGTCATGCGTCAGGCTGACCGACAGGGATCGGCCGCCCAGCGCTGCATAACGGGCCTGGGCCGGCCCATGCAGATGCGGGACCGGAAGGCCACTGGGCTGCGAGAGGATTTCGATATCTGTCCAGCTGATGCCCAAGGGGCCGATACCGGTCCCGAAAGCCTTGGCAATGGCTTCCTTGGCAGCAAAACGGGCCGCCAGTGAGGCCTGCCGCAGGGAACCATCCGGCAGGGTGCAGGCGGCAATTTCGGCTGCCGTGAACACACGTTCCAGGAAACGTCTGCCCTGGCGTGTGATCGCTTGTTCGATCCGGTGGATATGGATCAGGTCAGTCCCGCAATAAATCTGCACGGTCAGCTCCGGCGGCGTCGGCCCAGCTCCAGGCGGACATCCGGGCCAAAGAACCGGTAGATGGCGAAGCTGCCCATCAAACGGCTCAGCAGGCGCTCATCATAGGTGTCCCTCAGCGCTGCAGGATCGGCATTGCTCGAGATCAGGGTATGAAGCCCCTCGCCCGTCCTCCGGTCAATGATGCCCAGCAAGTCGGCGTACCGGCTGGCAGCGGCCGGTTCTGTTCCCAGATCATCAACCAGCAGCAAATCCGCGTGGAAAACCAGGTCATGCAGGGCGACGGCTTGCTCGTAGCGGATTTCATCCGGATGGAATGATGCCAGCATCGTCCGGTAATTGCTCATGATTTCAAACAGATCCGGCGCTGTGGTGTACAGGACGGAGTGGCCCTGTTCAAGCAAGGCATTGGCCATACAGGCCATCAGGAATGTTTTGCCGGTCCCTGGCGGGCCGACAAACAGGAGATTTGGTTGCTTGAGCGCCCCAAACTGCTGGACATACTGTTCGCAGACCTGGCGCAGGGCCAGGATCTGTTCCCGTGGCGAGCGTTCTGTCCGGTAGCGGGCCGGATCGCGCTGGTCTGAAAACAGGCTGGCATCAAATTGCGCAAAGGTCAGGCTGGCCTGGTTATGCAAATTGGCCTGGCCGGCCAATAGGGGCACCAGGATCTGGCGGTGGCAGCTGCAACGCTGGCCATGGGCGATGCCGGTATCCTGGCAGAGGGGGCAGGTCGGGCGCAGCTGGTCAAAATCAGGCGCTATCCCCAGCTGGGCCAGGATGGTCTGGCGCCGGTCCAGAAGTTCCTGGCGGCGAGCCTCTGCCCGCTGGGGACGGCCGGGTTCGATGATTTCCAGCAGCAAATCCGCACCCGCTGCAGCCAGCTGGCGGTCCAGATCTGCCAGATCCGGGTGAGCCGCATAGACATGAGCGCGCCGGCGGACCCGATCTGCTTCAGCGGACTGGCGCCGCCGGTCATATTCTCGGGCAATGGCCCGGGCAATGGATGTCAGCTCCATCGGTTAACAGCCTCAATCGGTCTGGCCCAGTTCACCAGGGCTAACCGGTTCTATGGGGGATGGGGTTGCAGCAGATTGGTCTTCTTGTGCAGGGGCCGGTGCCTGGGGATGATCATAGAAGGTCTCGAAAAAGTCAGCTGCATAATCACGCTGGTCGAAATTGCCAATCGTATGCCGACGCGGGGCAGCCGGAATGCCGCCGGGCAGACCGGAACGGGACCGCTCACTGCCCAGGCGGGCTGCTTTCTCGTCTTCGTAGGCTTTGACCTGCTCAATCGTCTGGAGCTGGTTGGAGAACCATTCCTGAATGATCTTATCAATGAATTCCAGATTCGGGTTGGCCAGCTTGACGGTTTTGCGCAAGGCAATTTCAATGATATCAAAATCGTATTGGTACTGCTCGATCCAGCGGGCGACGATTTCTTCGTCATACTCAGTCATCGATTTCCTGAGCTTCTTGCCGACTTTGTTAACGGCCTTGTTGATCTTGTCATAGGCCAGGAAGTAGTTGTTCAAATCCTGATAGGTGATGATCTTGCGGGCGCCCCAGTTTTCTGCAACCCGGTTGATATAAGCCTTGCTGCTGAGCTTGTTGCGGCGTGAGCATTCCTGGAACAGAGCATAGATGACTTCCGGTTCAAAGTTGTAGCGGTCAAACCAGCTCTCAATCTCGGCATACCACGAAGGGGCCATCAGACCCTGGAAAAAGGTCTTGGCGATGTCCTTGAGCAGTTTCTCGCGGATGCTGAAGCGATTGACCTCCAGCTCATTCTCAGCAGGCGGCATGCTGGTGCGTGGACGATAGGTCCGTTCGATTTCACTGGCCTTGATGTCGGTGATTTCAAGCGACCGATCATGGATGACCAGAAGCCCGGCCTGGGCCAGCTCGAGATTGGCTGCCTTGATGGTGTCAGGATCGGAGCCAAAGCGCCGGGCCAGGTCAGCCTCGGTCGTCTGGCGGCTATTCCTGGCCGTCATCAGCAGATAGATATAGACCTTGACCGCCAGGCCACTCAGGGAGGGCATCAATTCGGTTATGAAAATGTCCGGCACGAGGGTATCGGACAAGAGAAGCTTGCGGCTCTCATCGATCTGCATGGTGCTAATACGGTGCCTCCCTGCTGCTGGAAAAACGACTCGCCTTTGCGGTCTGGGTAAAAGACTCGCCTTGCGGTCAGATTAAAAAGACTCGCCCTTGCGGGCGAGTCTTTATTATAGCATGTTTGCCGGGCTTTGTTGAGTTTGGCCGTTTCAGCCGATGTCGGCTGCCATCCGGCGATAGCTGTCATAGCGGTCAACAGAGTCCTGCTTGGCTTTGGCAAAGACCGTATCGATCTGCTCAGGGCTGAGTTTCTTGAGCATGGTCGTATAGCGGTTTTCGCTCATCAGGAAGGCCTTATGGTCGCCGGTCGGTTCCTTGGAATCGAGCACGAACGGATTCTTGCCTTCGGCCTTGAGCAGCGGATTGTAGCGATAGAGGTGCCAGTAGCCACATTCAACCGCATTCTTCTCCTGGCGCTGGGAGACGGTCATGCCGCCCTTGATGCCATGGCTGATGCAAGGTGCATAGGCAATGACCAGGGACGGGCCCGGATAAGCCTCGGCTTCAGCGAAGGCCTTGAGGGTCTGGTTCTGGTTGGCACCCATGGCGATCTGGGCAACATAGACATAGCCATAGGTCATGGCCATCATGCCGAGATCTTTCTTCTTGACCGGTTTGCCACCTGCGGCAAACTGGGCAACTGCACCGGTCGGAGTCGACTTGGAGGCCTGGCCGCCGGTATTGGAATAGATTTCGGTGTCCAGGACGAGGACATTGATGTCTTCGCCAGAGGCGAGGACATGGTCCAGGCCGCCGTAACCGATGTCATAGGCCCAGCCGTCGCCGCCGATGATCCACTGTGAACGCTTGGCGAGGTAGTCTTCGTTTTCGAGGACCGTCGCGATCAGATCCTTGGCTGCATCGTTATCACCCTTATAGGTCTTGAGAGCAGCAACGAGGGTTTCGGTGACGGCACGGGACTTCTTGCCATCTTCCTTGGCCTCGATCCAGGCATTGACAGCCGTGTTGATGTCTTCGCTGGCGCCAACGGAAGCCAGGTCTTTCAACTGGGCGGCCAGGCGGGAGCGGATCTGCTTGTAGCCGAGGTACATGCCCAGGCCATGCTCAGCATTGTCTTCGAACAAGGAGTTGCCCCAGGCCGGGCCCTGTCCTTTTTCATTCGGACGGTACGGCATCGAAGGAGCGGAACCACCCCAGATCGAGGAGCAGCCAGTGGCATTGGAAATCTGCATGCGATCGCCGAAGAGCTGGGTGATCAGCTTGGTATACGGGGTCTCGCCGCAGCCTGCGCAGGCACCGGAGAATTCGAGCAGAGGCTGTTCGAACTGGCTGCCTTTGACCGTTTCTTTGTTGAGCGGGTTCGGCTTGATCGACAGGGTCGATGCGAATTCCCAGTTGGAAGCCTGTTCCATGTGCTTTTCGATCGGTTCCATGACCAGGGCTTTGTTCTTGGCCGGGCAGACATCGGCGCAGGAGCCGCAGCCGGTGCAGTCCATCAGGGAGACCTGGATGCGGTACTGGTAATTGTCATAGGGCTTCATGCCCTTGAGGCTCTTGAACTCCTCCGGAGCCTTGGCCGCTTCATCTGCCGTGAGCAGGAAGGGGCGGATGACGGCATGCGGGCAGACATAGGAGCACTGGTTGCACTGGATGCAGTTGTCGGGCTGCCAGATCGGGATCTTGGTCGCGATCATGCGCTTCTCGTACTGGCTGGTGCCCTGCGGGAAGGTTCCGTCTTCGCGGCCGGTGAAGGCGCTGACCGGGAGCTTGTCACCCTGCTGGGCATTCATGACTTCGACGACATTCTTGATGAAGTCCGGCGTCGGCTTCTTCTCAACAACAACGTCAGCGGCATTGGCCCATTCAGCTGGCACTTGGATTTCGACGACCGCGTTAAGGCCGGCGTCGACAGCGGCATAGTTCATGTTGACAACATCATCACCCTTTTTGCCATAGGACTTGTAGATGGCCTTTTTCATGTAGGTGACAGCGTCCTCGACCGGGATCACCTGGGCGAGCTTGAAGAAGGCAGCCTGCATGATGGTGTTGATGCGTCCACCCAGACCGATTTCTTCAGCTTTGCTGACGGCATCGATCGTGTAGAACTTGATGTTGTTTTTGGCCAGGTAGCGCTTGATGCTGCCCGGGAGCATGGTCTCGAGTTCGTCCTTGCTCCAGATGGTATTGAGCAGGAAGGTGCCGCCCGGTTTCAGGGCTTCCATCATGTCGTACTGGTTGACATAAGCCTGGTTGTGGCAGGCGACAAAGTCAGCCTTGTTGACCAGATAGGTGGAGCGGATGGGGTTCTTGCCAAAGCGCAGGTCAGAGATCGTGACGCCGCCGGACTTCTTGGAGTCGTAGGAGAAGTAGGCCTGGGCGTACATGTCGGTATGGTCACCGATGATCTTGATCGAGTTCTTGTTGGCACCGACGGTACCATCGGCACCGAGGCCCCAGAAGCGGGCAGCGATGGTGCCTTCCTGGGCGACGTCGACAGATTCTTCGATCGGCAGCGAGGTGAAGGTCACGTCATCGACGATGCCGATGGTGAAGTTGTGTTTCGGCTTGTCAGCCTTGAGGCTCTTGTAGACAGCGACGATCTGGTCCGGGGTGGTGTCCTTGGAGCCGAGGCCATAGCGGCCGCCGACGATTGCCGGAGCATTGTCCTGGCCAGCGTAGGCTGCAGCAATGTCCAGGAACAGCGGTTCGCCATAGGCGCCGGGTTCCTTGGTGCGGTCGAGGACAGCAATTTTCTTGACCGTTTTGGGGACCGCGGCGAGCAGGCGCTCGACGGAGAACGGACGGTAGAGGTGGACCTTGACCATGCCGACCTTTTCACCACGGGCGATCAGGAGATCGATGGTTTCTTCGACGGCTTCGCAGACAGAGCCCATGGCGATGATGATGCGCTCGGCATCCGGAGCACCATAATAGTTGAAAGCCTTGTAGTTGCGGCCGGTGAGCTTGTTCATCTCGTCGAAATAGTAGTCGACGACGGCCGGCAGGGCATTGTAGTACGGATTGGCAGCCTCACGGCCCTGGAAATAGATGTCCGGGTTCTGGGCTGTACCACGCAGGGTCGGGTGGTTCGGGGACAGGCCGCGGGCACGGAAGGCTTTGACGGCGTCCATGTCGACGAGCTTGGCCAGGTCGGCATAATCCTGGACTTCGATTTTCTGGATCTCATGCGAGGTGCGGAAGCCATCGAAGAAATGCAGGAACGGGACGCGGCCCTTGATCGCGGCGAGATGGGCGACGGCTGCGAGATCGACGACTTCCTGGACAGACGAGGAAGCGAGCATCGCAAAGCCGGTCTGGCGGCAGGCCATGACGTCGGCGTGGTCACCGAAGATGGACAGGGCATGGGCGGCCAGGGCACGGGCAGTGACATGGAAGACACCCGGGAGCAGCTCACCAGAGATTTTGTACATGTTGGGGATCATCAGCAAAAGACCCTGGGAGGCCGTGTAGGTCGTTGCCAGCGCACCGGTTGCCAGCGCGCCATGAGTTGTTGCGGCAGCGCCACCTTCGGATTGCATTTCGACCACGTTGACGGTCTGGCCAAAAATATTCTTGCGGCCTTCCTGTGCCCACTGATCCGTGTAGTCAGCCATCGGTGACGACGGGGTGATGGGGTAGATGCCGGCAACCTCGGTGAACGCGTATGAGGTATACGCGGCCGCGGTATTGCCGTCCATGGTCATGTACTTCTTTTGGTTAGCCATGTGACACTCTCCTTATAATATGTTCGATAATGGATCACTAAGAGTCATCCTTTGAGCCCGGCAGACGGTCGCGCGGACTGGCGCAGAAGGTGTCGAGCCAAAGGCAATTATAGCACAATTCCGTAACATTGAACACGGATCTTCCTAGAGAATCAGGCTATGACCGGTCATTTCCTGCGGCTGGGGCAGTTCCATCAGGTCGAGCAGCGTCGGAGCCAGATCGGCCAGGACACCCTCCTGCAGCTGGATATTGCCATCGCCGACAGCGATCAGGCGCACCGGCAGGGTGGTATGGGCCGTGAAGGCGCCGCCGGTCTCGGGATCGATCATCTGCTCAGCATTGCCATGGTCAGCGGTGATCAGCGCCACGCCACCCTGGGCGAGAATGGCATCGACAACCTGGCCCGTGCAGGTATCGACCGCCTCGACCGCTGCGACGGCAGCATCGAAAATTCCGGTATGGCCAACCATGTCACAATTGGCGAAATTGAGGATGATGACGTCGTATTTGCCGGAATTGACCCGTTTGACGGCCTCTTCGGCGACCAGATAGGCACTCATTTCCGGCTGCAGGTCATAGGTCGCCACTTTGGGTGAAGGGATCAGGCAGCGGTCCTCGCCCGGGAATTCCTTTTCGACGCCGCCGTTGAAAAAGAAGGTGACATGTGCGTATTTTTCGGTCTCGGCAATCCGCAGCTGGGTCAGGCCTTTCTGGGCGATATAGTCGCCAAAGGTATTGGTCAGGCTGGTCGGATGATAGGCAACAGTCAGGCCGGGGTAGTCATTGAAGGTCTTGTCGTACTGGGTCAGGGTGATATAGGTCAGTGGGAAATAACCCTTGGGCAGGGTGAAGCCGGAAAAGTCCGGCTGCATGAAGCAGCGGGTGATCTCCCGGGCCCGGTCAGGGCGGAAATTGAAGAAGATCACACTGTCATTGGCCTGGATTGTGGCAACAGGGGCACCGTTTTCCGTGATGACCGTCGGAATGACGAATTCATCCATGACGCCGGCCTCGTATGAGGCTGCAACGGCAGCAACGGCATCGGTAGCCTGGTTGCCCTCGCCGGTGACCATCGCGCGATAGGCTTTCTCGACACGATCCCAGCGATTGTCGCGGTCCATGGCATAGTAGCGGCCCATGATCGAGGCGATTTTGCCGATTCCGATTTCCTTGAGCTTGGCTGCGAGCTCCTCGGTATAGCCTTTGGCAGAATCCGGCGGGACATCGCGGCCGTCAAAGAAGCAATGGACATAGACGTTTTCGAGTCCCTGGCGTTTGGCCAGCTCGACCAGCGCATACAGGTGGGTGTTGTGGCTGTGGACCCCGCCATCCGAAACGAGTCCGAACAGGTGCAGGGCCGTGCCATTGGCTTTGGCATTGGCGATCGCCTTGAGCAGGGCAGCATTGGTGAAAAAATCACCATCACGGATGGATTTGGTGATGCGGGTCAGTTCCTGGTACACGATCCGTCCGGCACCGATATTGGTATGGCCAACCTCGGAGTTCCCCATCTGGCCGTCCGGCAGGCCAACATCCATGCCACTGGTGCGAACCAGAGTATTCGGGTATTGAGCCAGGTAACGGTCGATATTGGGCGTTTTCGCCGCCTTGACGGCGTTGCCGATGGTCTCGTTATTGACCCCGAAACCGTCAAGAATGATCAGGGCGACGGGGCGTTTGGGTAAGGTCGTCATGGCAAGGGCTCCTTTCGCTGCAAAGGGCCGGGGTCCCGCCCGGATGGGGCAGGACCCTCGGCCCTGGTGGATAATTCAGGCGCGGCCGGCCAAATCAGGCCCCGGCGTTGCAGATGACAGAGAAATCTTCGGCTTTGAGTGAGGCACCGCCGACGAGACCGCCGTCGATATCGGGCTGGGCAAACAGGCCGGCTGCATTCTTGGCATTGACCGAGCCGCCGTACTGGATGCGGATCGCTGCAGCGGTCTGTTCGTCATAGATCTTGGCAACCAGACCACGGATGAAGGCACAGACTTCCTGAGCCTGCTCATCTGTTGCGACCTTGCCGGTACCGATCGCCCAGATCGGTTCGTAGGCGATGGTGATCAGGTGGGTCTTTTCGACCGGGATACCGGCAAAGGCAGCCGTGATCTGGCCTTCGATCAGGGTGAAGGTCTCGCCAGATTCACGCTGGGCCAGGGATTCACCGCAGCAGATGATCGGACGGACGCCCCAGGCCAGAGCGGCTTTGGCTTTCTTGTTGACGGTTTCGTCGGTCTCGGCGAAATATTCGCGGCGTTCGGAATGACCGATGATGACGTAAGGGACGCCCATTTCAGCCAGCATGCGGGCGGAAATTTCACCGGTGAAGGCGCCGGAATCTTCGAAATGGCAGTTCTGGGCAGCCACTTTGACATTGCTATAGGCTGTAGCTTCAAGGGCAGCCGAAAGAGCGGTGAAGGGGATGCCGAGGGCAATCTGTGAGCCGGCATTGGCCACCAGGGGCTTGAGCTCATTGATCATCTTGACGGCATCAGCCGGGACACCCTTGTTCATCTTCCAGTTGCCGGCAGCAAAGGTGCGGCGGGGATTCTTGTCCATCAGGCAGTCGACGCCGGGCAGGACCTTGCCTTCGAGGTACTCGAGGGAAGCGCCGCCACCGGTGGAGATATGGCTGACCTTGTCGGCAAAGCCGAGAAGCTCGATCGCTGCAGCGGAATCACCACCACCGATGATCGAGGTGGCCTTGGATTCGGAAATGGCGCGGGCGACCTCACGAGTGCCATTGGCAAAGCGGTCGAATTCAAAAACACCCATCGGGCCATTCCAGACGACAGTGCCGGCATCGCGGACAGCATCGGCAAAGGTTTTGATCGTCTCGGGACCAATGTCGAGGCCCATCCAGCCGTCGGGGATTTCGTCGGAATTGATGGTCTTGGCTTCAGCATCAGCAGCAAATTGGGTTGCGATGATATTGTCTGTCGGCAGGAGCAAATTGATCCCCTTGGCGGCGGCCTTGTCCAGAAGAGACTTGGCGATCTCGACCTTGTCTGCCTCGAGCAGTGAATTACCGATGGAGTGGCCCTGGGCGACAAAGAACGTGTAGGCCATGCCGCCACCGATGATCAGGGTGTCGACCTTGTCGATCAGGTTTTCGATCACGCCGATCTTGTCAGAAACCTTGGCCCCACCGAGGATGGCCACGAAGGGGCGTTTCGGATTGGCCAGGGCATTGCCCATGACATCCAGTTCCTTCTGGATCAGATAGCCGCTGACGGCCGGCAGGTAATTGGCCAGGCCAGCAGTCGAGGCATGGGCACGATGGGCGGTGCCGAAGGCGTCATTGACGAAAATATCAGCCAGCGAGGCCAGTTCACGGGCAAATGCAGGGGTGTTTTTGGTCTCTTCCTTATGGAAGCGGACATTTTCGAGCATGACCACTTCGCCATCCTTGAGGGCTGCCACCTTGGCTTTGGCATCTTCACCGATGACATCAGCTGCCAAAGTGACAGGTTGGCCCAAAAGCTCGGCCAGACGGTCGACGGCAGGTTTCATCGAGAATTTGGCCTCTGGTCCGTTTTTCGGACGGCCCAGATGGGAAACCAGGACGACCTTGGCGCCCTGTTTGACCAGGTAGCTGATCGTCGGCAGTGCCGCGCGAATACGCTTGTCATCCGTGATTTCACCGGTCTTTTTGTCAAGTGGCACATTAAAGTCTACGCGAACGATGACTCGCTTGCCGGATACCTGGATGTCCTCGACAGATTTTTTCAGAACCATTGCCATTTTAGTCACACTCCTGTTTATCTTTTGCGCTGAACAGTACACCATATCATAACGCCGTGGGGCTTGCTTTTCAATCGAAACGGCCGGAAAAGGTCGCAAACCGGGCCCATTTCGTCGTTTTGACAGGATTTGCCGCGGATTTGGCCGGGTGTATTTCCACGTTTGACGCTCTCTTCCCCGCTGTGGCAAAATGCAACTTAATACAGGGAGGCCAAGCCATTGAAAATTTCACTCCTGATTCCATTTTACAACGAAGAACAGCAGATCCCGCTGACCCTTTCGACTGTCATACCGATTCTGGAAGGCACAGGGTATGACTTTGAACTGGTCCTGGTCGATGATGGTTCTCGTGACCAGACCTGGCAAACCATTGCCCAAGCCAGCCAGGCGGATAGCCGGATCCATGGCATCCGTTTTTCGCGCAATTTCGGTAAGGAAGCTGCAATCTGTGCTGCCCTCGATGCGGCAACCGGCGATGCTGTGATCCTGATGGACGGTGACCTGCAGCATCCGCCTGAGCATATCCCGGAAATGATCCGACTCTGGGAATCGGGTTATGAAGTGGTCGAGGGCGTAAAAGTCACGCGGGGCAAGGAAAGCCTGGGCAGCCGCCTGAATGCCCAAGTCTTCTATGGTTTGTTCCGCTGGTTTTCCGGCTATGACCTGCGCAATGCCTCGGATTTCAAGCTCTTGGACCGGCGGGTTGTCCGGGAGTGGCGGCGCCTTGGTGAACATGACACTTTTTTCCGTGGTTTGTCGGCCTGGCTGGGCTTCAGGCGCACCACGTTCCCCTTTGAAGTCGCCGCCCGGCAGGTCGGCGGCAGCCGCTGGTCGATTTTCAAGCTGATGGGGCTGAGTGTCAATGCGATTACCAGCTTTTCCGTGATGCCGCTGCAGTTTGTCTCCGTGCTGGGCGCCCTGATGTTGACCGGTTCCGTCTTGCTGGCGGTCCAGACGCTCGTCAACTGGTTTTCCGGCCATGCCGCCAGTGGCTTCACGACCGTGATCCTGCTCCAGCTCCTGGTGGGCGGCAGCATCATGCTCAGCCTGGGCTTGATCGGCATCTACATTGCGCGGATTTTCACCGAGGTCAAGGGCCGGCCGCGCTACATCATCGGCACTACAACGGATCCGGTCGCCAGATCTGCATCTGACGACTGACCCGGCATGGCGGCCGTCCTGTTCCTCATCCTGGCCTGGCTGTCCGGCAATGCTCTGTTGCTTTGGACAATCGGGCCTTTTGATTTTCTGCCGGTCCCAAGCAAGGCTCTCCGCTGGGCAGCGCTCTGGGCAGCCGGCCTCTGGGTGGGCCTGTTGCCGGCGACACTTGCCACGGATATTCTGGCGGTCCTGTCGGCACGATTCTTGCCAGGCACCTACCCGCTGCTGTTTGCCAATGGGTTGATGTTCGCCGAGATGATCCTTGGCCTGGCTTGGTGGAGCTGGCCTCGCCTGGGCAAGCTTTCCGGGCCATCCCGGTACCGATCCCACCAGAAGGCGCAAATGGCCTGCCATGGCTGGTCCCTGGGTTCACTTCTGACGGTGGCGTTGCTTCTGGCCAGCGGAATCATGGCCGCGGCTTTGATCTGGAATACCTTTGCCTTCCGAAACGGGCAGCTGGCAACGGGGTATTCCGTATTCAGCGATTTCGCACCCCATATGGCCTTGGTCCGTTCATTTGCGGTTGGCTGGAACTGGCCCACGGATTATCCGCATTTTACCGGCGATGGCATCCACTACCATTTTCTGTTCTATTTTCTCTGTGGCAACCTCAACTATCTGGGTCTACCCATCGATTGGGCGATCAATTTGCCAAGTCTGCTCTCCTTTTTCAGCGTGGTCGTTCTCTTGGCCACTCTGGCCTGGTCAGTCACCCGCCAGGCTCTGGCAGGCGTTTTGGCGCCGGTCCTGTTTTTCTTGCGCAGCTCTCTGGCTTTGCCGCTGGAGTGGGTCCGCCAATGGCAGGCCGATGTCATGGCCGTCGCTGAGGCTTCCGTCTGGGACCGGCTGCGCCGTGTGACCCAGGCCCTGTGGCAGATGGACCACTTCATCGGCACCACTCCGCGGGATGACTGGGGGCTTTGGTCCGTCAATGTCTACCTCAACCAGCGCCATTTCCTGTCCGGGCTGGCGATATTGCTTTTGCTTTTGCTCCTGATATGGCCCGATCTGCAGCAAAGAGCCAGCCTCCGGTCGGCTGGCACCCCGGTTGGACCAAGCCTGGCCAGGCAGGTGATCGCAGGCCTGGTCTGGATCTGTCTGCCGTTCTGGCATGGCTCCGTGCTGGTGGCCAGCCTTTTGGTTCTGGCTGTTTTCTGGTTCTGGCTCGACCGGCGGCTGGCCTGGAGCCTGGCCGGCGGCCTGGCCGTATGGTCAGCATGGCTCCAGCTCCGCTGGTTTGCCGGCGCAGGCGGGGCCACAGCGGCTGTCAATCCCCACCTGACCTGGGGCTTCATTGCCGCAGACCCATCCTGGTCTGGAATCCTGGTCTACCTCTTCCTGGTGACTGGACTGGCATTGCCGGCCGCGGTGGCCAGCTCAGCCCTGCTGGGCCAGCGGGCGCGGCTGATCATGGGCAGCAGTCTGGTGCTTGTGGTTTTCCTGTTCACGGTTTCCCTGACGGTGGACGTCACCGCCAACCACAAGTACCTGATGATTGCCCTCTTGCTCGCCAGCGTACCCCTGTCGGGTGGCCTGGCCCGCCTCATGGCAGTCCGGCTGCCTGCGGTGAAAATTCTCGCGGTCTGTCTGATCCTGGTTCTGACTGGCACCGGTCTGTATGAAATAAGGCTCGTGAACCGGATCAACCAGAACCAGCTGATGCTGGACACCAACTCGCCCCTGGTCCACTGGCTCATGGCAAATACACCGCCGCGCTCCGTTTTCCTGACTGCGCCCTATCATTTTCACCCCTTCTTTTATTCCGGGCGCCAGGCATACTATGGACATGCCTATTATGCCTGGTCCGCCGGCCATGACACCGCCAGGCGCGACCAGATGGTCAAGGCCCTGTTCGCCAGCAGTGAGGAAGACTGGCCCGAGGTTGTCCAAACGCTGAGTGAACAAGGAATCGATTATCTTCTGGTTGACGATGAGCTGCGTCTCCACCCCGATTTTTCCTTTAATGAAGCTTTTTTCAAGGCTCATTTTGAACCGGTGGCTGAATTCCCGCAGCAAGCGAATACGGTTATCTATGATTTGCGGAAATGGAGAGATCAAGCATGATCATACCTGTCATCTGGCGCACGGCACAAGACAAGGAATTCGTACCAGCCTGGGGCTCTGTCATCCCGGCCAGAGAACCGGCGCAAAGCCCGTTTGCCGCCATGCTGATGCAAAATATCCGGGCAGCCTGGGCGGTCTTATCGGACCAGCCGGCCCAGCTCTTGCATCTCGATCCGATTGGCCCGGACTGTTTGCCCCTCGAGGATGACCCGCTGATCCATCTGCTGCTGGCAGATTCCAACGCCCTCAGGCAAATCTGGCCGCTGGTTTCGCAGGTGCTGGTTTTACCGCTGGCTGCACCAACTCCATCCTGGCAGCCCGTGTCTGTGGACTGGCGCGGCTATGAACCACTGGCCCGGCAAAATACAGGCATCCGGATGGGCCGCATCTCAGCCCGGCAACGCCTCGACCAGCTCGTGCGGGCTGGAGGATGCGATTTGCATCTGCACACAACCGCATCCGACGGGACCGATACACCTGAGGCTTTGTTTGCCCGGATCAAGGTCAACCGCCTGAGCAGCTTTGCCGTCACGGACCATGACCTGCTCGATAGTCTGGCCAGGATGGCAGCTCTGGTCGAAGCATCCTGCCGGGATGAAAAGAATGCCTATTGTCCGGTTTTTGTCCCCGGCGTCGAAATTTCGGTATCGGAGGGACGGGAGCTGCATGTGCTGGGATACTTTCCATGGGGCGGACAGGAACGGCTGGACATATTCCTGACTGAACAGCGCAAGGCCCGCCACAATCGGAATGTCGCCATGGTCGAGCAGCTGCGCAGCCTGGGATATGATCTCACCTTGGCAGATCTGGTTTTGCAGGGGCAAGGTGTCGTCGGCCGGATGCAGGCCGCCTTGCTTTTAACTCAGCGAGGGTATACCAAGTCCACCCAGGACGCTTTTGAAACGGTGCTGGGGTTTGGCAAGCCCGGCTATATTGAAAGACCCCGGCCCAGTCTGCAGGAAGCCATCTGGCAGATCCGGTGCGCCGGTGGCGTGCCTGTGCTGGCCCATCCGGCCAATTATCATTGGTGTGAGGAACGACCGGTTGTCAGTCAAAAATTGATCCGCCGATTGCAGGACGCCAAGCACAAGGGACTTTGTGGTGTGGAGGCTTTTCATGGTGAAGCCAGCCGCAGGGCCTGTCTGGAAATTTCGGCAGCAGCCCGCTATCTGGGTCTGATCCGCACCTGCGGCAGTGATGACCATGGCAGCAACAAGAAAACCACAGCTTTATATCAGGGAGACAGCAACTTTCTGGCCGGGCGCGAGATCCTGGTGACAGGCGCCTTGATCAGAGCCGGCGATCATTCCTGGCTGCTTCCCAGCGAAGCGGGTACTGCAACAGGGGAGGAAACAGTCGGGCCACACCGGTACTTGCTGGCCCGGCGGGCCACAGCCAGCCATGGCCATGGTCAATGGGAATTGCCGGGCGGCAAGGTCGAACCGGGCGAGACTCCCCAGGAAGCCTTGCGCCGGGAAATCCACGAAGAAATGGGCCTGCTGGCTGAGATTGGTCCCTTAGCCGAGTTGCTGACCCACGACTACGATGGATTCAGGATCATCCTGGCTTGTTTCCATGTTCAACTGGCGGCTGGGGAGCTGGAATTGACGGCCCATGACCAGATCGTCTGGGCAACCGCCCGCGAGGCCCTCGACCTCGATGTCCTGGCTGCCGATGTCGCGCTATTTACGGAATTAGCCGCCAAAGAGGGCTGACTAATCGCTCAGGCCAGCGGCCGCCGACGTCGCAGGTTGCGGATTGGCAACCTTGATCGACGGACCCACCTCGTAAATGCCTTGGATCGGCCGGTAATAGCTCTTGAAAAGGACCTCCTCACGGACCACTTCGCCATCGCGGGAGTAGACCTTGTAGGCTGTGGCTCGCTGGCCGATCCGGCCTTCCCGGATTTCAACCACTTGCCCGGGAGCCAGGTCAGGGTTTGGCTTGTAGACTGGTGGATCCACCGGAATGGTCGCATCACGAGTGGCACGCAGGCTGATCGTCAAGTTGTCCGCCAGTCTGCGGCCATAGATCTTGACCGTCAGATTCGGCTTTTCATAGGATGCAACGATCCCCAGCGGGAAATCGGTATTGTTCTGGAATTTGAAGTCCGGGCCAAACCAGTCGATGGTTGCATCCAGTCCGACGGCCGTATAGCTGCTCGGCCAGGAATGGGGGGCTCGCTCAACCAGCTTGTAATCCGACATCATGGCGGCTTGCATGACAGTTGTCGTCACCTGGCAGACTCCGCCGCCGAGATCCTTGACCAGGGCCCCATTCAAGATGACCCCGGCTTCCTTGAAGCCGCGTTCTGCGGTTCGCCGGCCAACGACCTCATTAAAGGAGAAGGTATCCCCGGGCTGGAGCAAGGTCCCATTGAGCTGCTTGCTGGCCAGCTGCAGATTATTGTCGCGGGGCGGATCGACTTTGTAGGCATAGGTCGTTGCCGTGCCCAGTAAAGTCAGCTCTGACTGGATTTCCTCTGCGGTCAGGCCGATGATTTCCTTTTTCGATTCTATGGCGACCCGTGCCTGGTAGTTCCCCTGGTGCAATTGATCAAGGACCTGGCTAACCACCTCAACCGGGTCGGTCTGGCGGCCAATCACGCGGTCACTGATCGTAAAACGGCCCGTGCCAGGATCAAATTCCGTAGCCATTGCGGCCTGGGCCGTTGTCTGCTGGGTGGCGACGAAGGCCGTCACCTGGTCTGCAACACGGGCAGAATCATAGGTCAAGGCCGTTTCGAGCCGGACGGGCTGATTTTTCAAGGCCTCGACTTGCTGGTAAAGGTCATCCACGCGGGCCCGTTCATCGTCAAGATCGCTGGTACGGCCCATCTGGTAGGCCTGCTCAAGCACACTGGCGGAATTGTCAGTCAAGCCGATCGCCACCGCATCGAGCTTTTGCTCCTGCTCATCGATCTGCACAGTCAGGTCGACACGGTCAGCCGCTGCATCCAGCCTGGCCTTGAACACCGCTTGTGCTTCAGCCATCGTCTTGCCACCCAGGTCGATCCCATCCACAAAAATACCTGGATAAAAGGTATCGGTATCGAGAGCAGCCTTTTTGTCCAGAAACGCCTCGTAGGCGATCGACTCCGAAACCCGGATGGCTTCGCGCAGGCCTGCCTGATAGGTCAGAATCGCAAAAATGGTTCCCCCCAGGATCAGGACACCAAGGATTGACAGGGAGAGGGCAAACCAAAAACGGCCGGGTGCTGGCTCAGGTGCCCTCGTGCTGCTGTGCACCGGCTCAGGCTGGGGTAAAGACATGTGGATTTCCTTTCGTTGTCAGAGAAGCGACTGTCTGTATTTTCCAGGCATGAAAGATCTCAATCGATGATGCGCCGGATGGTCGTGATCGGATTGGAGCTGAAATTGGCCACCAGCTCACAGACTTCGCCCCGTGAGCGGGAGGCATTGACATAATGCCCGCCACCAACGTATAGGCCGACATGGTCTACGGTGCCATCGCCATCCCAGTCAAAACACAAGATGTCTCCAATCCTGACATTCGATGATTTGACGGCAGTCCCCGTCCTGGCTTGCTCACTGGCCTTATGCGGCAGGTTGATGCCAAAAACCTGGTCATAAATGTAGCGGGTGAAGCCCGAACAATCCAGTCCCGAGGCGGTTGTCCCACTCAGGACATAGGGGACTCCGATCAGGGAGCGGGAAAGCTCCACCAGCTCCGATTGCTGGTCCTTGCTCAAGCCTCCTGCCTCGGTTGCTGCAACGACCGGCGCAGGTGTCGGCGTGGGCTCCGGGGTGGGGGTGGGGGTGGGGGTGGGAGTCGGAGTCGGGGTGGGCTCAGGTGTGGGCGTCGGCGCAGCGGTTGGCTCGGGCGCAGGTGTCGGCGTGGGGTCCGCTGTCGTCTCGGCTGGAGCAGCAAGTGCGCCGGATGGCCCGGGCGGCGTATCCTGGCTGGGGGTGGTTTCGGCTGCCTGAGTCGGGCTGATCTCCCCCTTTTCCTCGAGGAGTGCCTGGGCACTCAGGCCGCGGCTCAAAGACTCGGCGCCGATGAGGTCAACCGCCTGGCCGGTCAGGATCAGTGCTTCCCTGGGCTGGCCCGCCAGAGTCACTGGCTCGGTGGTCACCGGGCTGGTGTCAGAGCTGCCGCTTTGCTGTACGGCAATGGCTGCGCCACCGCCCACAGTCAGATGGACGACCAGGCTGACGGTGACCATCACGGTGGCCAATGCCGGCAGCTGCTTCTGGATTTTCGACCAGGGGGAGGGTTTCTGGGTGGGGAAAAAGTCGATCCGGGGACCGATGTCGTAGAGGCGGACCACAGGGGTCGCCAGAAAATCCTGGTTCATTTGGTTTTTCTTCATGTCTTCGGTTCACACTTTCTGGATCGCGTCGTCTGGTGCGAGCTGTCAGTCCTGACCCGGCCAATCTCAAAAGGGCATACGAATCGATGCTAAGTCTAGGTCAATTATAACGATGACAATTGATTTTGGCTACCGGTTCCCGCCGATTTAACCATAAAGAAACACCCGGCATGCCTGGTCGCATCCGGGTGCCTGGTTTCAGAAGGCTTAGAACAGGGTCTGTTCAGCCCGCCACTATTTCATAAGGCCAGCTCATGATGCCGCCCATGTCATAGACATTGGTATAGCCCAGACGGCTGAGAAAAAAGGCGGCCTGGCTGCTGCGGCCACCACTGGCGCAATAGACGACGATCGGCAAATCCTTGTTTTCCGGAAGCTCCTTCTGGCGCGCCGGCAATTCATGCACCGGCAGCAGTTTGCTGTCCGGAATCCGCCCCATGCGGTACTCCTCCGGGGTACGGACATCGAGGAGGATCAGGTCGGGCTGGGTTTTCTGCAGTTCACGAAAGGCGGCGGGACGGATCGGGTTGACTTTGCTCATGAGCACTCCTTTATCTTGGACCGTTGGCAACGGCTGGATTGTTTCTTGATGCCCTTATTCAACACGATAACCCGGATACGTTTCCGTAACTAGATCACAGTTCAAGCCATCCGTTCCAGCAGGCAGACGCATTCGATCGAGTCCGTCCATGGGAACAGGTCGACGGGCACCACCCGGCGCACCTGGTATTCCGGTCCAAGGATCTGGACATCCCGGGCCAGGGTGGCTGGATTGCAGGACACATAGACCAGCCGTTTCAAGGGGACCTGGCGCAGGGCTTCCAGCAGTGTGCGATCACAGCCCCGCCGCGGTGGATCAATCACGGCAACTGCCGGCTGGGCGGTGGCCGTAGCTGCATATCCAGCCAACCAGTCCTCAGCTTTGGCCACCTCAAACCGGACATTGGCAAACCCGTTGCGGGCTGCATTGTCGCGGGCATCGTCGATCGCCGGTGCTACAGACTCCACCCCGATCACGAAGCCAGCCTTTTGCGCCAGTGCCAGGGCAATCGTCCCCGTGCCGCAGTACAAATCCAGAGCCAGGTCATCGGGCTCCAGGGCCGCCAGGGCGATGGCCTGAGCGTAGAGGACTTCGGCCTGAGCCGGATTGACCTGGAAAAAGGAATGGGGCGAAATCCGGAAACGAAGGCCCATCAGGTCTTCCTCGATCCAGTCCCTGCCGGCCAGGAGGATCTGCCGGGCCCCAAGGATCAGATTGGTCTGGGCTGGCTGATGATTCAGGACCAGACTGCCCAAGACATAAATCCGTTGGTCGGCAGGGGTGTCCGGCGCAAAATCCCCGGCCAGCGGAGACAGTAGAGCCAGGGCTTCGCTCAGCTTTTGGGCCAGCTCCCGGGTCGCCGGCAGGCTCAGGGTGCGGCTGACCAGGATGACCATGACTTGACCCGTGCGGCGGGCAACCCGGACCACCACATGGCGCAGACTGCCTGTATGGTGTGCTTCATCGTAAGGCTTGACCTGGTATTCCCGGATATAGTCGCGGATCAGCCTGCGCACCAGATCACCGGCCGGATGGCCCACTTCGCAGGTCGTTCCATCCACAACCGTATGGCTGCGGCGGGCAAAAAAGCCGATTTCAGGTTGTTTGACCGTACCACGGACAGGAAACTGGATCTTGCAGCGATAGTGGAAGGGGTGCTGCATGCCAAGCGTTGCCGAAACCTTGTCCTCTGCTTGCTCAACCTGGCCAATGCGGGCCAGCAGCTGCACCACTTGCCTGCGCTTGTGCTCAAGCTGCACTTCGTAACGCATCGGCTGCAAGGCACAGCCGCCACAGCGGTCAGCCAGAGGGCAAAACGGCGTGATCCGGTCCGGCGAAGGCGCCAGAACGGCCTCCAGTTGCCCGAGTGCATAATTGCCCTGGGGCAAGACTCTTTTCAGGCGGACCAGGTCCCCCGGGATGGTCCCATCGACAAAGACAACCTGGCCTTGCAGCCGGCCCAGTCCTTGCCCTTGCTGGTTCAGATCGGTAATCTGGATTTCAACTTCATCATTCATGACTTCATCATACTGTCAACCCGGCGATTCGCCCAGACGCTTTGTGCAAAATGGGCAATATTCGCCAAGCACTGTCAAAATCAAGTGATGTTTATTGTGTTTTTCAAATCGGCCCGCTATAATGAGTGTCGATTTGCTTGATTTTTGCTCTTTTTCACACGCCTTTGCGAAAGGAAACCGCATGAAGAAAACCCATCAGGATGACAAACTTCATACGATTCGTGTGATTCCCCGGCACTCCGTCTGGATTGCCGCCCACCGTTCCACCTTCTGGCCTGTCGCTGCCAGTATTCTTGTCCTCATCGGACTTCTGACCGGTTATCTGGTCGGCCACCGAAACCTCGACCAGGCTTATGCGCTCAGTGAAGCCGCCGGACTGGCCCAGATGCAGATCAGCCGGGCCCAGGACGAGGACCGGATCCAGACGGTGGAGCAGATCAATCTCAAGGAACAGCTCGATTCTGAGAAAGACCGCAATGATGAGCTGGCGACAGCCCTCGATGAACAGAAACAGGAAATTGACGGCATGCAGGACTCGATCCTCAATGCCCTGATGGCCAACCTTTCCGACAATATGGTCGCCCGTTCCAGTTCATCGATCTCCAGCTACACCAAAGAAGCCAAAAGTTTGATTGACCTGAACAAAAAGCTGCTATCCTTCAAAAAAAGTGATCTGGCCGAAAAGGTCGACCTGACCGAATATGAAAGCCTTCTGACCGACCGGCTGAGCCATTTGCCCACCCTCAAGCCCGTACCAGGTGCCCTTTCCGGTTACGGCTATCGTTACCACCCGGTTTTCCGCTACTATCATTTCCATCCGGCAGTTGACATGTCCAATCCCTCGGGCACAACCATCAAAGCGGCAGGCGCCGGCAAGGTGACCGAAGCTTCGTATAGCAAAACCCAGGGGAATTTTATCGTGATCAACCATGGCAATGGCTTCACAACAACCTATATGCATTGCAAAAAGCTGAATGTATCGGTTGGTGACAGAGTTGACAAAGGTGACAAGATTGCGACCGTTGGCAATACGGGCACTTCGACTGGATCACATCTGCATTTCGAGATTCGTCTTTACGGTGAACCGATCAACCCCAAGACCATGATCCTGGAATCCTGATCCGCATTTCCCTTCTCTGCCCATTTTGCCGCTTCATTTTAGGAGGCCTTGCCCTTGCCTAGCCGCCAATACAGCTCGTCCCGCTCCCGTTCTGCCCATTCCAGACAGCATCCTGTCCACGACCCGGTCCGCCTGGAGCTCTTCCGGCGGGTCCGTGGCAAACCGTCCCATGCGGGCGGCATGCTGAGCATTCCCCGCACCTTTGGCATCGCCCTGGGCCGGGTGATTGAGCTTAGCCTGATCAGCCTGATCATCATGGGTTTCCTCTTGGCCGGCATCGGCGGCGGTATGCTGGTGGGCTACATCACGACGGCAGAACCCATCTCCGCCGGCATGCTGAGCGATACCACCGAGACGACCCATATCAAGGACAGCGAAGGCAAGGACATCGCGATTTTGACCGGCAGCCAGAACATCAACCGCGAGTATGTCTCTTTTTCCGCGATCAAAAAAACCTATATCGACGAGGCGTTCAAAGCCATTGAAGATGAACGTTACGATGAGCATATCGGCATCGATCCGCGCCGGATCGGCAGCGCCATCATCAGTGCCCTGGCCAATGGCGGGACTGCGACGCATGGCGGTTCGACCATTACCCAGCAGACGGTCAAAATGATCTCAGGCGCCGATCAGCGCTCCGCGCAACGCAAGATCCAGGAATGGTACAATGCCATCCAGCTGGAACAGCAGCGCAGCAAAGACGAGATCATGGAGCTGTACCTCAATCTGGTGCCGATGGGCAATAGCTATGTGGGTGTCCAGTCTGCAGCCAAGGCTTATTTTGACAAAGATGCCAAAGATCTCTCCCTGATCGAATGTGCCTTTCTGGCGGGTATCCCGAATCTCCCGGCCGTCTACAACCCCCTGACCGAGACCGGGCGCCGCAATGCCTTGCGCCGCATGCGCATTGTTCTGGGCAAGATGCATGAGCTCGGCTGGATCACGCCGGAAGAATATGACGATGCCCTGAACCAGGAGCTGGTTTTCCGGGAAAGGCCCATGGCTGTATCGTCCAACCAGGTCAACTCCTATTTTGTCGACTATGTGATCGAGCAAGTCATTTCCGATCTGGTGTCGGAACGCGGCTATAGTCGGGAAGTGGCTTCGGTGGCGGTATACAATCACGGCTTCACCATCGAGACCACGGTCGACAGCGCGGTCCAGGCCAAGGCTGAAAAGGTCTTCAATACACAGTCTTTGTTCATGCAGGACCCGTCCATCCTGGACATACTTCCCGAATCTCCCCAGGGCAGCACCGTTGTCGTTGAAAACTACCCCAATCCCGGCCAGATCAAAGCCATCGTCGGCGGTTATGGCGAAAAGACGGGCAATTTCATCCTCAACCGGGCGGTTTCGTCGCAGCGCCAGCCAGGTTCGAGCATCAAGCCCCTCGCCGTCTACGGACCGGCCATTGACACAGGAAAAATCACCGCCTCATCGATTATTGCCGATATTCCGATCTACCTGAATCCGGACGAGCCCAATAAGCCCTATCCCAAGAACAGCAATGGCAAGTATCTCGGCAACCTGACCGTGCGCCAGGCCATCATGTTTTCGACCAATACCGTCGCCGCCCAGATCTGGCAGTATATGCTGAAGGGCGAGACATCCCTGAAATACCTGGCTGCGGTCGGCATTGACCGGAGCACGGAAAACTATGTCGCCATTTCGCTGGGCGCCTTCAACCAGGGCATGACTGCCCTGGAAATGGCCGGCGGTTACGCCACACTGGCCAATGAGGGCTTGTATACCAGGCCCTATGCCTATACCCGAGTCCTCGATGCCAATGGCAATGTTCTTTTAGAGCACCGGCCGGAATTCTCCCAGGTATACAAACCTGAAACCGCCTTCATCATGACGGATCTGATGCAGGGGGTTTTCAAGCCGGGCGGCACTGCAGCCGGGCGCAATCCGACCAATACCCTGGCAGCCGGCAAGACCGGTACCACCGACGACAACCGTGACAAGTGGTTCTGTGGCTTCACGCCCTACTATACGGCGGCCGTCTGGTATGGTTATGATAACCAGCTCGGTGGCACAACCATCCCCCAGCCGGACCGCAGCAATGCCATCCTGATCTGGCAGGCGCTGATGCAATCCCTGCACCAGGATTTGCCGGCCAGGGATTTCCCGGCGCAGAAGAATGCATTGTCCCTGACCGTCTGCCCCGACTCGGGCCAGCTGGCCACGCCGGGTTGCCCCGCCCCATACACAGAATATTTCGTGCCTGGCATGGCCTTGAATCCATCGCAACCCTGTCCGGTCCATAACGGCATCGCGCCGCCGGTGACTGATCCGGCCAATCCTGAAGCTCCGGCAAACCCTGGTGAAACCATCGCTCCAGAGGCAACCCAGCCCTCAGAGGCACAGTGACAACCCAAATCCCAGACGAGGCGATAATCACCGATGAATATCCAGATCTATGCCGGCAAGAAAAATTTCGACACGCAAAAGGCCGAGCGCTATTTTAAGGAACGGAAAATCGCCTACCAGCTGGTGGATCTGCAAAAGAAAAACCTCAGCCGGGGTGAGCTGCAGACGCTCGCCAGAGCGGTCGGGCTTGGGGCGCTGATCAATACCGACGCCCCGGAATACAAGACCCTCAACATGGCTTATCACGGCCTGACCCCGCTGGCTGAGGAGTTGCTGCTCAGCCATGCCGGGCTATTGCGGACCCCGATTGTCCGCAATGGCCGGCAGGCTACGGTTGGTTATGAGCCGGAAATCTGGCAAGGCTGGACCTGAAACCATAAATGCCGGGGCATTGCCCCCGGCATTTATGGTTTTTTGGACCTTAAGGCCCCGGAAAGTCGATTGGCTTCAATCGACTTTTTTCATGACCAGAGCCGTCCGGCAGGGGATATAGATCAGAAGACCGAGGTAGTCCCGGTTCATCGGCAACGGCTGGGTGCGGTAAACGGGATCGTGATAGA
>CAZCMX010000011.1:0-46823 GCA_964499985.1 uncultured Mageeibacillus sp. | reverse complement strand
CTGGCGCCTGACGAAGTTCACCGTCGACGAGTACAATACCCTCTTTGCTGGCCTGCAGTCCAATGCGGTGACCGTCTCCAATGTGATCGATACTCCGCCTGCAGTCAGCATCTGTGCGGTAGACTATCAGGGCTGAGCCCAGCGCCCGCCTGACCAGCATCCGAATCGAAAAGGCTAGACAAGTGTCTAGCCTTTTCGCACAGGGCACAGAGGTGACCATGAGCGATTACATCATTGAAATGGAAAACATTACCAAGGAGTTCCCCGGGGTTCTGGCCAATGACCGGGTGACCTTGCAGCTGCGGCGCGGCGAAGTCCATGCCCTGCTGGGCGAAAACGGAGCCGGCAAAAGCACCCTGATGAGCATCCTTTTTGGCTTGTACCAGCCAGACAGCGGCGTGATCCGGAAAAATGGCCAGGTCGTCAAGATCAATAACCCCAATGATGCCAACGACCTTGAAATCGGCATGGTCCACCAGCATTTCAAATTGGTTGAGGTGTTCACCGTCCTTGAGAATATTTTCCTCGGTGTGGAGCCCGCCCGCTTCGGGGTGCTCAAATACCAGGAGGCCCGGCAGCGCGTCCTCGACCTGAGCCGCAAATATGGCCTCAGTGTCGAGCCCGATGTGCGGATCGAAGACATCACGGTGGGCATGCAACAGCGGGTGGAGATCCTCAAGATGCTCTACCGCGACAATGAGATCCTGATCTTTGATGAGCCGACAGCCGTCCTGACGCCGCAGGAAATCAAGGAGCTGATGACGATCATCCGTGGTCTCAAGGCAGAAGGCAAATCCATCCTGTTCATCAGCCATAAGCTCAATGAAATTATGGAGGTCTCCGACCGTTGCACCGTCCTGCGCAAGGGCCAGTGCATGGGGACGGTCGAGATCAAGGACACGTCCGTAGAAGAGCTTTCTCGCCTGATGGTCGGCCGGCCGATCCAGTTCAAGGTGGACAAGAAGGCGCAAAAGCCGGGGGCGACCGTGCTTGAGGTCGAAAACCTGGTCGTCCCATCCAAGCTGCACAAGAACAATGCCGTCAAGGGCGTTTCTTTCGAGGTCCGGGCCGGCGAAATCGTCTGCCTGGCGGGCATCGAAGGCAATGGCCAGAGTGAGCTGGTCTATGCCCTGACCGGGATTGAAAAGGCGACCTCCGGCACCATCCGGCTGCAGGGCAAGGACATTTCCCGGGCCGGCATCCGCCAGCGTTCCCGGCTCGGCATCAGCCATATTCCGGAGGACCGGCACAAGTTCGGCCTGGTCCTCGACTACAACCTGGCGAACAACCTGGTCCTGCAGCGATACTGGGAGCCGCGCTTCCAGCAACATGGCCTGATCCGCCAGGACGAGGTGCGAGCCTATGCCGATGAGCTGATCGGCCAATATGATATCCGGGCCGGACAGGGTGCCCAGACCATCGTGCGCAGCATGTCCGGCGGCAATCAGCAAAAGGCCATCATCGCCCGGGAGATTGACAAGAATCCCGAGCTGCTGGTGGCGATCCAGCCGACCCGCGGCCTCGATGTCGGGGCGATTGAATACATCCATGCCCAGCTGGTTGCCCAGCGGGATGCCGGCAAGGCCGTCCTTCTGGTCTCGCTGGAACTCGATGAGGTCATGAATGTGTCGGACCGCATCCTGGTCTTGTATGAAGGCGAAATCGTCGGCGAATTCGCACCGCGCGAAACCACGGTCGAGCAGCTGGGGCTGTATATGGCCGGGGCCCGCCGCAATTCACAGACGGATTTAGCTGCAGGAAAAAAAGGGACAGGAACTGACCGGAAAGGATCGCAACCATGATGGCCAGAATCAGGAAACTTCTCCAGAAACCAGGCTTTGACAGCTTGCTGGCATCAGCCGCGGCGATTGGCATCGGACTTGTTTTCGGGCTGATCCTGCTGATCGTTTTCAACCCGGCTAAATCCATGTATGGCTTCAGCCAGATCCTGTTTGCCGGTATCAGCTCGGCTGGCAAATTCTCCAAGGTCCTCTACCAGGCCGCCCCGCTGATCATGACCGGCCTGGCCGTCGGCTTTGCCTTCAAGACCGGCCTGTTCAATATCGGCGCGACCGGCCAGTACATGCTGGGCACCTTTTTTGCCCTCTATACGGGCATCATCTGGCAATTCCCCTGGTGGGCAGCCCTGCTGGCGGCGATGACCGGCGGCGCCATCTGGGGCGCCATGCCAGGCTTGTTCAAGGCCTTTTTCAATGTCAATGAGGTCATCACCTCGATCATGTTCAACTGGATCGGCCTGTTTGCCGTCAATGTTCTTTTGGCCAATACGCCCCGGGTCCTCGCGGATTTCTATGGCGCCTCCAATCCGGACCGCACCGCCAATATGGCAGCGGCCAATCCGGGGGCCATCATCCCCAAATGGGGCCTGGACCGGATCTTTGGCTCATCCTATATCAATATCAGCTTTTTCATCGCGGTCCTGATTGCCATCCTGGCCTATGTGGTCCTGAACCGGACGACCTTCGGCTATGAGCTCAAGGCCTGTGGCTATAACCGCAATGCCAGCATCTATGCCGGGATCAATGCCCGGCGCAACATCGTTTTGTCGATGATCATTGCGGGGGCTTTTGCCGGATTTGGTGGTGGGATCTACTATCTGAGCGGAACCGCCCAGTACACCATTGAAAAAATCTTGCCGGCCATGGGCTTCAATGGCATCCCGGTCGCTTTGCTGGCGACATCCAATCCGGTCGGGATTATTTTCAGCGCCCTGTTCATTTCCTATATCCAGGTTGGCGGGGAGGCCATGCAGCCGGAATATGCCAAGGAAATCATCGACATCATCATTTCCGTCATCATTTACCTGAGTGCGTTCTCCCTGCTGCTGCGTGGGGTGATCAGCCGGCAGCTGCGCCGCCTGATCAAGACCGAAGCGAAACCCGATCCTCAAGCAAAGACTAAAGAGGAGGTGGCTGCATGATTATTCTGGCCGATATCATGAGTGCAACCATCATTTTTGCCATCCCCCTGCTGCTGGTCGCCCTGGGCGGCATGTTCAGTGAGCGCAGCGGCACGATCAATATCGCCCTCGAAGGCATCATGATCATTGGGGCCCTGTTCAGCAGCCTGTTCCTGCGCCTGGCCGACAAGGCCGGCTGGGGCCCGGTCCATCCTCAGCTGGCGATGCTGGGTGCCATGGCGATCGGTGCGGTGGCTGGCCTGATTTTCTCGCTCTTGCTGGCGGTTGCCTCGGTCAGCCTGAAGGCCGACCAGACCATCGGCGGCACCGCGCTCAACCTCTTTGCACCCGCTTTTGCCATCGTTCTGACCTGGGCGATCCAGGGCCAGGGCCAGACGACGATCAATATCCCGACCTGGATCAAGATCACGCGCGAGAGCCTGGGCCTTTCGCCCAGCCAGAATCCTGGCTTCTGGGATGCCCTGCTGTTCAAAAGCACATACCTGACGACGCCGGTTGCCCTGCTCATCCTTGTCGCGACGGTCTTTGTTGTCTACAAGACCCGCTTTGGCCTGCGCCTGAGGGCTTGCGGCGAGCACCCCCATGCGGCTGACTCCGTTGGCATCAATGTCTATCGCCTGCGTTATATCGGGGTGGCCATCTCCGGCTTCCTGGCCGGTATCGGCGGCCTGGCCTTCACCATTGCCGCCGGCTCGGGATTCCAGTCGACGGTTGCCGGCTATGGCTTTTTTGCCCTGGCCGTGATGATTTTCGGCAACTGGCATCCGGTGCGGATTTTCGGAGCCGCCTTGTTCTTTGCTCTGTTCCGCGTCATCGGATCATACAGCGGCAGTATTCCGTTCCTGCCGACCCTGTCGGGGATCAAATACTCACAGTACCTGTACCAGATGCTGCCCTATATCGTCACGATGATCATCCTGGTCTTCACATCTGGCAAGTCCCGCGCACCGAAGGCAGAGGGGATTCCGTACGATAAAGGTTCGCGCTGAACATGCGTCTGGACTGCCAGGCGGCAAGCTGGAGATTTTGAAATGTCAGCCATTCAGGCCGTCCTGGCTCTGATCTGGCTGGCCAGCCTGGTCTTTGCCTTGACCAATGGTCTGCATGATGCCGGTGCGGTTGTCGCCTCGCTGGTGGCCAGCCGGGCCGCTTCGCCAAGATTTGTGGTTTTCCTGTCGGCAGTGGCCAGTCTGGCCGGAGCGGTTCTGGGAGGGCGGGCTGTCTCCCGGACCTTTGCCGGCCTGATCAGGGTCCCTGCTTCAGACCAGCGCTTGCTGCCACTGCTCCTGGCGGCAATCCTGGGCGCCCTGACCTGGAATTTCCTGACCTGGCGCCTGGGTCTGCCATCCAGCTCCACCCATGCTCTGGTTGGCGGCTGTGTGGGCGCTGGCCTGGTCTTTGCCGGACCACAGGGCATTCTCTGGCTGGGTGGGTCCTCGGGCCATGGCGCCTTGACCAAAGGTGTGGCTGGTGTGCTGGCCACCTTGCTGCTGGCCCCGGTCATGGGCTTCCTGGCTGCTTATCTCCTGGAGAAAACCAGCAAATATCTGCTAGCCGGTGCGACTTATGGACTCAATCGCTGGCTCAACTGGGCTCAGCTGCCATTGATGACGGTGCTTTCCTTCAGCCATGGCAGCAATGATGCCCAGAAAATTGCCAGTATCCTGACCTTGGCGGGGCTTGCTGCCGGCCAGGACGGGAGGACTGGCCCAACCAGTGCCAGCTGGCTTCTGGCCTGGACCGGGTTTGCCATTTTCCTGGGCACTCTGTTTGGCAGCTGGCCGATCATCCGAACTGTCAGCCGGGAGATTTTCCAGGTCCGCCCCATCAATGGCTTCAATGCCCAGCTGGCGGCTGCCAGCTCGCTTCTGGCCGCAACCGTGTTGGGCATTCCAGCCTCCACCTCCCATGTGGTGGTCGGCGCAGTCCTGGGCTCGGGGGCAGCCGTCCGCCGCAAAGCGGTCAACTGGCAGGTTGCCAAGGGGATTCTGGCGGCTTGGGTGGTGACCTTCCCGGCTGCCGCCCTGATCTCTGCCGGAGTGGCAGGACTGCTCCGCCTGATTCAGCGAATGATGGGCTGAGGATCAAAAGGGAAGGAGGAATGCTTACGATATGAATGAGCTTCTCGACCGGATTTTCCCGCCCCGCTATGATTTCTATGCCATGCTCAGTGAGCAGGCCCGGCTCAATGCCCAGGGTGTGGGGGCCCTGCTCAACTGGCTGACGGATGCATCGGCCATGGAAAGCGATGTCTTGTACCAGGAGCTCCAGGCTGCTGACGAGATCCGGATGGATCTCGAGCGCAAATTGATCGATGCATTCACGACACCGTTTGATCGCGGCGACATTTATTCGATTTCAATCGGTATGAACAAAGTGATCGAATATGCCGAATCAACCCTGCTTTCCATGCAGGCTTATGCGATGGCGTCCAATCCGGTCATCATCCAGATGGTGGCGATTCTCCAGAAAGGTGCCGATCTGTTTGCCGATTCGATCGATCTGCTGAAAACAGACCCGGCCCGGATTGAGCAGTCGATTGCCCAGATCCGCCAGACGCATGACCAGATCGAACAGATGTACCGTGATGCCATGTCGGCTGTTTTCAAAAGCGACAATCCGATGGAAGCCTTGCGCCAGCGTGAGGTTTACCATCATATCAAAGACGCATCCGCCTTTCTCGATTCCGCTGTCGATATCTTGCACAAGATTGTCGTGCGGCTGACATGAAACCGGACTTGCGGACCGGATCGCCACAGGAGGGATCTGTTATGAAAATCAAGAATTTCCGGGTCAGTGACCCCAAAGGGTTCCGGCTGGCTGATTTTGCCACGGACAAGACCAGCGGCAGGGCCAAGGGCCCGAAAACCGAGGCGGAACTGGCCCGCAATATTGAGGCCCTCATCCAGCTCCAGGATATCCTTTATGCCCACAATAAATTCGGGGTGCTCGTTATTTTGCAGGCCATGGACGCTGCCGGCAAGGATGGGGCCATCAAGCATATCATGAGCGGCCTCAATCCCCAGGGGGTTGAAGTCACACCATTCAAGGTGCCTTCGGCCCAGGAGCTGGACCATGACTATCTCTGGCGCAGCCATGAGCATTTGCCCGAACGCGGCAATATCGCCATTTTCAATCGCTCCTATTATGAAGAAGTCCTTGTCGTCAAGGTCCATAACCTGGTGGACAGCCAGAACCTGCCAGAGACGGTGCTCAGCCAGGACATCTGGCAGGACCGCTATCGCCAGCTGCGCGATTTTGAACAGTATATGCATGAAAACGGCATCGTCGTCATCAAGATCTTCCTGCATCTGTCCAAAGCAGAACAAGCCCGGCGCCTGCTGGAGCGGATCGACAATCCGGACAAGAACTGGAAGTTTTCTGCCGGTGACCTGCATGAACGCCAATACTGGCAGCAGTATCAGGATGCCTATGCGGAAATGATCCGGGAGACCGCGACTGAGCATGCTCCCTGGTATATTGTTCCGGCAGACCGCAAATGGTTCTCGCGTCTTTTGATCTCCGACATCCTGGTCCAGACCTTGCAAAAGCTGCCTTTGGCCTATCCTCGGTTGAGCGAAGAAGAACAGGGCCAGCTTGCCACATACCGCGAACAGCTGGCCGCTGAGCTGGCGAGTGAGGGATAATTGGCAGCCCGGAGCGTTCCCTGTCCAGCAACCAGATGACCGGGTGCGGACTTGTCATTATTGATGGATTCGGCCCGATTTGTCAGGTGATTTACTGGAATGAGAAGCACCATCACGTGTTTTTCAAGTCTGCAAAGGGGGCGTTGTCCTATGACGATTAAACGATTCTGGATGGTCATTCTGGCAATGATCCTGGCGATGTCATTGGGCCTGTCTGTTTCGGCTGCCACGGTGCCGGCTGCAGCAGCAAAGGCCATGAATCGCTACATTGTAACCCTGACTGGCGAAGACTCGGTGGCTCGGGGCCGGATCCAGGCATTGGTCCGCATCCAGCAGGGCAAGATCCTGCATGAATACCAGATTATCCCAGCTCTGGCGGTTGAACTGCCGGAAACGGCTGCTGCAGCCTTGGCCAGGGACCCGGCGGTTTTGCGGCTGGAGCCTGACGCGATCGCCCGGATTGCGGTCACAGAATTGGAAAACAGCTGGGGCGTCGACCATATCGAGGCTAATCTGACCTGGCTTGAGGCTACCGGTGCCGGCGTCACCGGCGCAGGGATCGATGTGGCTGTGATTGACACAGGCATTGATGCCGGGCACCCCGACCTGGCAGGCTCAGTGGTCGCAGGTCGTTCATTCCTCAATAATGGCAGTGAATATGACAGCTATGCCGATGACAATGGCCATGGTACACATGTGGCCGGTACGATTGGCGCCCGGGCGAATGACGCTGGTGTGATCGGGGTCGCCCCGCAGGTCAGCTTCTTTGTCGCCAAGGTCCTCGACAGCAGCGGTTCCGGCTATTATTCCGACATCATTGCCGGGATCAACTGGGCGACCCAAAAAGGCGTGGATGTCATCAATATGAGCCTGGGCGGCACGGCCGATGTCCAGGCCATGGAAGATGCGGTCAATGCGGCCTATGCCGCCAATATCCTGGTGGTGGCAGCTGCTGGCAATGAGGGGGGCAGCTTGCGCAGAGACACCGTGATCTACCCCGCCAAATATGATTCCGTTGTCGCGGTTGCCGCAACCGACTCCGCCGATGTCCGGGCCTCATTCTCCTCCACCGGGCCCGCCGTCGAAATCGCTGCGCCGGGGGTCGGCATCATGAGCACCATTCCTGGCGGCGGCTATGCCAGCTGGAGTGGCACATCGATGGCCACGCCGCATGTGGCCGGAACGGCCGCTTTGCTCAAAGCCGCCAATCCGACGGCTACGGCACCAGAAATCCGGACACTGCTGCAGCAGATGGCCGATGACCTGGGATCAGCTGGCCGGGATGTCCTGTATGGCTTTGGCCTGATCGATGCCCATATCGGCACCGGAACTGTCGAGCCGCCACCACCTCCGCCGCCAACGCAAGAACCGCTGGCCACAGTCACCTCTGTGGATACGGACAAGGATTCTTACAAAATCGGCGAAAAGGTCGCGATTACTGTTCACGTGACTGGGACGGATGGCACTCAACCCATTGCCGGGGCAGCGGTTGCGGTCCTGGTGACCTCGCCGAAAAACAAGGCCAAAGCGCTTTCGGGCACCACGGATGCCTCCGGTTTGCTGACTGTGACATACAGTACCAATAAGACCTCACCGCTTGGCATTTATGCCGTTGTGGCCACCACGGCGGACAACCTGGCCAGTGACACCCCTTATACCGGCAGCGCCGGGACCTGCAGCTTTACACTCACCAAATAGTCGATACTCGCCTGGATCATTGAATGATCGAAAAGCCGGAGGGTTTTCCAATATCCCCGGCTTTTTATCAGGCACCCGGCTGGACTCTGACTTTAACAAAATTGACTCGGTTCCTTAACCTGCAAACCGGGACGGCCTGTTAAACTGGAACATGAAAAAGTATCTGGAGGTGTCTCGCATGAAAGTTCTGATTGCCTTGGCTTCGGCTGTCTACTCGCGCTGGCTGGCTGGACATCATCGCCCGGAAACCACTTATTACATCACCCGGGGTCCCCGGATGCTCGCCTGATGTCAATCCGTTCATAGTTTTGCCCCTGACTCGTGCATTTTCAGCAAGAATCGGCTATACTATCGATTCATGCCAAAATTCACAGGGGGATCCATGATCACAGTCACCAACCTCAGCCTTCGTTTTTCCGACAAGAAGCTTTTTGATGATGTCAATGTCAAATTCACACCCGGCAATTGCTATGGGGTCATTGGTGCCAATGGCGCCGGTAAGACGACTTTTATCCGGATTTTGTCCGGCGAAATAGAGCCGACCACGGGCTCCGTGACCATCACGCCCGGAGACCGCCTCGCCACTTTGAAGCAGAACCAGTTTGCCTATGATGATTATCCGGCCCTCGAGACCGTCATCATGGGCTTTTCGCGTCTTTATGAGATCGTGCAGGAAAAGGAAGTGCTCTATGCCAAGGATCCGTTCACGGAAGAGGACGGCCATCTGGCGGCGGATCTCGAGCATGAGTTTGCGGAACTGGGCGGCTGGGATGCCGAGACCGATGCCGAGAAGCTCCTGATGGGCCTGGGGGTCGACAAGTCCCTCCACCACAGCCTGATGCGCGACCTGCCCAGCGGCGACAAGGTCAAAGTCCTTCTGGCCCAGTCTTTGTTTGGCAATCCGCATATCCTGCTTCTCGACGAACCGACCAACCACCTCGACTACAAGGCGATCCGCTGGCTCGAGGAATTTCTGATCGACTACCCCAATACCGTCATCGTCGTTTCGCATGACCGCCATTTCCTTAACAAAGTCTGCACCCATATGCTCGACATCGACTTTGGCAAGGCACGCCTGGTCGTCGGCAATTATGATTTCTGGTATGAATCGAGCCAGCTGATGCTGCGCCTGATGAATGACCGCAACAAGAAAAAAGAGGACCGGATCGCCGAGCTGCAGTCCTTTATTGCCCGGTTCGGCTCCAATGCCTCCAAAGCCCGCCAAGCCACCTCCAGAAAGAAGATGCTCGACAAAATCGTCCTCGACGAGATCCTGCCCTCCTCGCGCCGTTACCCGTTCATCGGCTTCACCCCTGAGCGCGAGGCCGGCAAGGACATTTTGTATGTGGAAAACCTCTGCAAGACGATCAATGGCGAAAAGGTCCTCGACAATATCACGTTCCGCATGAACAAAGGCGACAAGATTGCCATCCTGTCCCGCAACGATCTGGCCCGGACAACCTTGTTCCAGATCCTGGCCGGTGAAATCGAGCCCGACAGCGGCTCATTCCGCTGGGGGACAACCACCTCGCAGGCCTATCTGCCCAAGGACAATACCGCCTTTTTCGAGGGCGTCCAGTTGAACCTGATCGACTGGATCCGGCAATATTCGTCTGACCAGAATGAAAGCTATTGCCGCGGCTTTCTCGGCAAAATGCTCTTTTCGGGTGAAGAAGCGCTCAAGGAGGCCCGCGTGCTGTCCGGCGGCGAGCGGATGCGCTGCATGTTCTCCCGCCTGATGCTTTCCTCGGCCAATATCCTGATCCTCGATGAACCGACCAACCATCTGGACCTGGAGTCGATCACTGCGGTCAATAACGGCCTGGTCGCCTTCAAGGGCTCCCTGCTGTTTGCCTCGCATGACTATACGTTTATCGAGACGATCGCCAACCGGATCATTGAGTTGACCCCGGGCGGCGTGGTCGACAGCCACCTGCCAATTGATGAGTATCTTGAGGATGAAACCGTCCAGGCCCGGGTGGAATCGCTCTATGCCCAGGCGGCTGAACGCGCGAGTGCCTGAGGCCCAGAGCCAACGATTCGCTGAGGAGGCGAGAGCCATGGAAAAGCGGTTGAAACGCTATTTGGCAGGCCTGGAAGTTCTTTTGAACCAATCCGGACTGACTCAAAGTCAAAGACAGACCGCAGCCGCTGATTTGCTGGTCCAGATCGGCTTTTTCCAGCATGAACGGCTGGCCCACCTGATTGTAACCGTCACCTTCGCCATCCTCGCCCTGCTGACTTTGCTCAGCTTGGCGATGTCCGGAAATGTGTGGTTTGCGGGTTTGCTATTTCTAGTCTTGACGCTGCTGATCCCTTATATCAGGCATTACTTTGTGCTGGAAAATGGCGTCCAGAAACTATATGAATATTATGACTGGTTTTCTTCGCCCCAAGCCTGATGGAGAACACCGAGCAACTCGGCCAGAGTTGGCACGGCTGACAGGTGATGCTGCCCATTGATCCGGAAATGGGGGACTACGGGGAAATGGATCTCATAGGCATCGGCCTGGTCTTTGGCGACTGCATCGGCATGAGCCTCAGGGTCATTCAAGACCGTCTGGGCTGCCCTGCGGTCGAGCCCTGCCTGGACAGCCAGCTCCACTAAGGTGTCATGATCACTGATGACCCGGCCCTCCAGGAAATAGGCTGCATAAATCCGGTGGATCAAGTCCTTTTCCTGTCCGGTTGTGCGGGCAAAGTGGCATAGACGGTGTGCGTCGTGCGTATTCGTGGGCTTGATCTGGTCCATCTGAAAGTCCAGCCCAGCGGTTCGGCCGAGCTCGACTGTTTTGGACAGCAGCTGCTGTGCTTGCTCCAGGGAGATGCCTTCACTGGCGGCCAGAGTCTGTACAAGGCTTTGCCCCTGATAGAGGGGCCGGGCCGGATCGAGCTCGAAGCTGCGGCAGACGACCTCGACTTCATCGCGATGCTCAAACAGCGAGAGTGCCTCGTCCAGACGTTTTTTCCCAACCATGCAATACGGACAGACAAAATCCGCCCATAGTTCGATTTTCATGCCCTACCTCCAGGCCGGAGTCTTTTGAATGCACGATAACAAAGAAACAGACCTTTTTTCGAGCCCCAGGTTACGGGGGTCACACAGGTTCCAACCTCAGCCAATAATCCTGCTAAACTAATGGCATCTCAGTGACCAGAATCACAGGGTCACTGCAGGGCCATTTTTTGGAAACAGCAGCTTGCCTCAAATGAATCACCTTGTCGCGCACAGATCGTGACAAGTCCGAAAGGAGGATTTTTGTGACCAGACTGGAAGGTTTTATCGAACACTTTGAAAAGGAAGGCGCCGTCATTGCCATGTCCGACCGCTCGTCGGCCTGCATCTCGGCCAAAGCCTTGCCCACCAATGTCCACGAAGGCGATTTCATCGTCGAAGACAGTGAGCAGCAGCGTCTGACCGTTGACCGGACCATCACCGAGCTGCATCGTCGCGAAATCCGCCGGATGAGCGAGTATTTTTTCGACTAGCTACCATCAAGAAGCCATGGCTGATTGATCTCAACCATCAAGCGCTGCTGGAAACGGCAGCGCTTTTTTTGTCGCAAAGGAGGACATGACTGGCAAGTCCCATGGTGTTGCTCGAGCTACGACAGGGGTGGCACAAAAAAGGACCCGGTCCATTTTTTGTGCAAATAGCCGGAATTGCCAATTATTTGACATCAAGGGTTGCCTTGTCAGGCGATTGCTTGTAAAATGTTGCCCGAAGCTGAATCTTCCTTAGACAGGAGGAGCGGGGGAATTTTACCAAGCATCCTGGGGTGAAGCCGCGACCGCGGCCGGGACTACTCTTTTTCCCGAATCCGTCAACTAACCTCGCAAGCTATCCAAAGAGGAGTCCACCATCTGATTCATGTTGATCCGCAAATCTGCTGCCCTTGTTTCTGCTACCCTTTTTCTAGCGTCCTTCACCATTATGCCGGCCCTGGCCATCATCGCCCAGCCAGCGCAGACCCGACAAGCGGAGTTTGCCGGCGCCAAGCTGGCCTCGCCTGACTCGACAAACCTTTCGGCACCGACTCTCGTGACCTTGCACCGCCAGGCTTCCCTGGATGACGCCATCGTGGCAGCCAGGATTGTCGAACCAGAGCACCCGGAATCCGCGACCACCGCCACAGCTGAGTCGCAAGCCCCGGACGCCACCCCTGCTCCACCTGCGCCGGCCACAGTCCAAACGACTGCTGTCCCGGCTCTTGCGACTGAAAAGACCACCACCGAATCCAGTTCCGCCCTGACTGCCCCCGAATTGGATCCGGGCACTGAAACCCTCAACCGTGGGACGACCGGCCTGGGCCCGAGCTCAGGCGCCGGACCGATTGTCCGCATGCCCTGGTTTGGTGAGGCGGAAACAGTCTATGCCAAAGGCGATGTGGCCACCGTGGTGGACCTTGAAACCGGCATTCGCCTGCAGATCCAGCGGACCGGCGGCCATAACCATGCTGACGTTGAAACCGTCGATGCGGCGGAAACCGCCAAGCTGCTGCAAGTGGCAGGTGGTGAGTGGAATTGGACCCGCCGTCCGATCATCGTCGAGATTGACGGCCAGCGCATCGCAGCGTCGATGACCTGCCGCCCCCATGCCGGCCTGGACAACCAGCCTGCTCTGGAGACGGTTCGCAATCGCAGCGGCGGCTTTGGCACTGGCGTCAATTATGATTCGATCAAAGGCAATGACATGGATGGTCATTTCGATATCCATTTCTACAAAAGCCGCACCCATTCGACTGGCAAGATCGACGCCGAGCACCAGGCCGCCATCGAGGTAGCCTACCGGTCAGGCCTGTGAGACGGCCTTTGGGCCGCAGGGTTTAAAAATCCCCCAAAGCCCACAAAATCTTCATAATCATCTGCGACAATTCAGAGCACAGGGGTCCCCCTGGCGATTTCGCAACAAGGCCGCTTGGGAAGTGCTTGCCCCGGTGGTCTTTTTTCATGTAAGTTGGAAGGACAATGACAAGGTGCCGGATCCGGGACAGACAGCCCTTTTTCGGCAAAGGCTCTCCTTGCTCAAGGTGGATAATGATGACCAGACAGACGGTTTTAGTGGTTGATGATGAAAAGGGTATTGTCGAGGTCGTGCGGGCTTATCTCCTGAACGCCGGTTTCCAGGTGCTCGAGGCCTATAGTGGCAGCGAGGCCTTGGCCCTGTTTGACCAGATGGCCCCGGACCTGGTTGTCCTGGACCTGATGCTGCCGGATATCAGTGGCGAAGAGGTCTGCCGGACCATCCGGCGCAAATCCCGGGTGCCAGTCATCATGCTGACTGCCAAAGTGGCCGAAGCGGATTTGCTGCAAGGATTCCAGCTGGGCGCGGATGATTATGTGACCAAGCCGTTCAGCCCCCGTCAGCTGCTGGTCCGGGTGCAGGCCATCCTGCGCCGGGTGTCGGACGAGCCCTTTTCCCTGTCCGACCAGGTCGATTTCAACCATGGCGATCTGGTCATCGACAGTCTGCGCCATGAGGTGCGCAAAGCAGGTGAACCGGTCGCCCTGACCCCGATTGAGTTTAAAATCCTGGCTTCCCTGGCCAAATACCCGACCAAGGTATTCACCCGCGAAGAGTTGATTGCCCTGGCCCTGGAGGATGATTATCAGGGCAATGACCGGGTCATCGACAGCCATATCAAAAATATCCGCCAGAAGATCGAAGCAGACACCCGCAACCCCCTCTATATCCTGACTGTTCACGGCATTGGCTATAAATTCGGAGGCGGCCGATGAAACCGATCCGGCTCAAGGCCCGGCTCTCACTGGCTTTCTTCCTGGTTGTCGCCGTCATGTTCGCCGCGATCAGCTTTGCTGCGAACGGGCTGCTGGCCAACCAGTTCAAGCATTATGCGATCGATAAGCAAAACCAGAAAATCGAAGCCTTGGCCGGACTGTTTGCCAGCCGCTATGCAGACTGGGGCAATCGCTGGGATCCGGCCGGGGTCGAGAGCATTGGTGTCAATGCCTTGAGCGAAGGCTGGCTGATCCGCCTCCAGGACCAGGACGGCCAGATCCTCTGGGATGCCCAGGTCCATAACCAGGGCATGTGCAGCCTGATGCTGGCCAATATTGCCGAGCGCATGCATGGCCAGTTTGCCGATTTCCAGGGTGGCTATACCGAGGTGTCCCGGCCGCTGACCAGTGCCGGACAGGCCATTGGCCAAGTGGACATTGGCTTTTATGGCCCATATTCATACTCAGAGGTTGACCTGGAGTTCATCAGCCGGCTCAACCAGCTCCTGCTCCTGGCAGCCGTCTTCTCGATGGCTATTGCGGCTGTCCTCGGCCTGATGATTGCCCGCCAGCTCACCGGACCGATCACCCGGGCGATCCAGACGACGCGCCGGATCGCCGATGGCCACTATACTGACCGCATCACCGTCGAAAAAGGGCCTCGCGAGCTGGACGAACTGACGGAATCGATCAATAGCCTGGCTGAATCACTCGGCCGGCAGGAGACCTTGCGCAAGCAGCTGACCAACGATGTGGCTCATGAGCTGCGCACGCCACTGGCTGTTTTGCAGAGCCATTTGGAGGCCATGATCGACGGGACCTGGCAGGCTGACCATAAACGGCTCGAAAGCTGTCATGGCGAGGTGGTCCGGATCTCGAATCTGGTCAAGGACCTGGAAAGACTGACCCAGATCGAACAGGGCAATCTCTCCCTCCATCAAGAGGCGGTGGACCTGAAGGCCCTGCTCCAGCGCATCGGCCTGAATTTCCAGCGGGATTATTCCAGTAAAAATGTACAATTGGCGATCGAAGTCGATCCTGTCCTGATCCAGGCCGATACCGATAAGCTGAGCCAGGTTTTCGTCAATCTTCTGGCCAATGCTCTGAAATACACCAATCCCGGCGGCAAAGTCCGCGTCTTCTCCCAGCTGGAGCCAGCGGCAAAGCTCGTTCATATCGTCGTCCAGGACAGTGGGATCGGCATTTCGCCGGCTGACCAGCTCCAGATTTTCGAGCGCTTTTACCGGGCTGACAAATCCCGCAACCGCGAGACGGGCGGCTCGGGCATCGGCCTGGCGATTGTCAAATCAATTGTCGAAGCCCATGGCGGCCTGGTCTCGGTGGAAAGTGAGCCAGGCCAGGGCAGCCTGTTCCGGGTGACCTTGCCTCTGGAATAGCCAAGGCTTTTTGATGCCGCGTCAACTGATTTTGGCCCGGCTCCATAAAATCTCCAAATGCAGCTCGTATGATCTGGGGAAAAGCCCTGGCCTGAGAAGGCAGAGAGGATACCAAGCATGGCTGCTCATTCACAAACCATCATCCTGGCTGTCCATGGGATGACCTGCACCGCCTGTGAACACCATATCGAAAGCCATCTCAGCCGCCTGGCCGGAATCCATTCCGTCAAGGCTTCCTACACAGCAGCCAAGGTCATGGTCCGCTATGATCCCGCAGTGGTCACACTCCGGCAGATCGAAAGCGAACTGCTGCAGATGGACTATCCGGTCGTGAAGGGTGCGGCAGTCACAAGCGGGGCCACACCCCGCAAACAGACACCCCCCGGGTCCGTGGCGATGATGGCTTCGACCCGGAACCAGCGGGGCCACCTGCTGGGCATGGCGGTCATCCTGGTGGGCCTGTTCCTGGTCCTGCGCCGCCTGGGCGTGGCTGGCTGGTTCAATGCCTTCCCCCAGGCTGAGGCAGGGATGAGCTATGGCCTGCTGTTTGTGATCGGCTTATTGACCTCGGTCCATTGTGTGGCCATGTGTGGTGGCATCAATCTGTCCCAGTGCCTGCCCAGCCGCACTCCGGCAAGCGGTTCCGGCGGTTCCGGGGCATCTGTTGCATCCGGTGCTGCCGATAACCGCCCTGCGCGCTGGCAGAGCTTGATGCCGAGTCTGCTGTACAATGCAGGCCGCGTCATTTCCTATACGGTGATTGGCGGTCTGGTGGGCGCACTGGGCTCGGTGCTGATCCTGCCTGGCCGGGCCAAAGGCCTGGTCGCCCTCATTGCCGGCGTCTTCATGGTCATCATGGGCCTCAATATGCTGCAGATCTTTCCAGCACTGAGAGCATTCACCCCGCGCATGCCCCGGTCGCTGGCCAGACTGGTCTACCGGGAAAAGCAGCGTGGCGATAAAGGCCCCTTCGTCGTGGGCCTGCTCAATGGCCTGATGCCCTGCGGTCCTCTGCAGGCCATGCAAATCTATGCCTTGTCCACCGGCAGCCCCCTGGAAGGCGCCTGGTCGATGCTGCTGTTTTCGCTCGGCACAGTTCCGCTGATGTTCGGTCTGGGTGCCCTTGGATCGCTCCTGAGCCGGCGCATGACCCAGAAAATGATGCAGGCCAGTGCCATGCTGGTCATCATCCTCGGTATGCTGATGTTCCAGAACGGGCTTGGCCTGTCTGGTGTCTCGGCAGCGGCATGGGCTGGAGCCGTGGCCAGGCCGGCGGCAACCGGTGCCCGCTCGGCAGCGGCCGGCCAGGCCCAGCTGGTGGATGGCGTCCAATGGGTCACAACGGAGCTGAAAAGCAATAGCTATGCGCCGATCACGGTCCAGGCAGGCATCCCGGTGCGCTGGACGCTCCATGCCGCCGAAGGCACACTCAATGGCTGTAACAATACAGTCGTAATCCCGGCCTATGGCATTGAAAAGCCGCTGGAACCTGGCGACAATGTCATTGAGTTCACCCCGGACGAGAGCGGGATCGTGCCTTTTTCCTGCTGGATGGGCATGATCAGAAGCCAGATCACAGTCGTTGAATAAATGGCTGGACGTCCAGATATGGGGTATTCCCAATGCTGACGTCTGCTGCAAGGGTCCTGTCACGGTTCAAGGCCCTGTGACCGGTTGGCTCTGGTATCTGGTCCTGCTGCTGGTCCGGGAAAATCCCCCGGAACCTGTTCGGACCAAGGGGGATCTGCGCGGATGCGAATTCCAGAAAATGAATAATTACAAATATGTTTATGCAAAACCTTGGAAAGTGGTGTATCTGTTTGGCACTATAGAATCATCTGACGCCGCGTGTCTTGGTTATAATTTACGAATATTGCCAAAATGAGTGTGGCTGGTCAATTTAAAATTATTGATTATGCAGGAAATTAAATACGATATTGCAAAACCCGCAAAAAACTCTTGCGCTGGAACGGCCGTCATGCTATCCTTGCCATCAAAGAAGGAAGATGAAGAGCATGCCGACCAAAGGACAAATCGAAGCGAAGATCAGTGAGGCTGTCAGCCGGTTCGAGATCGAGTTCATGGGCCGTGGGCCCAAGCAGATCCGCACCCTGATCGTCCAGGACCTGATCATCATCAGACTCAAGGGTTTTTTAAGCCAGTCCGAGCAATTGCTGGCAGAAAACAGCCAGGGAGTCGAGCTGCTGAAGAAAGTCCGGACTACGCTGTTCGAGACCTCCAAGAGCTATCTCGAAGCCTTCATCCGGGACGTTGTGGATATTGACATCATCAGCATCCATTCTGATGTCAGCACCCGGACGGCCGAGAAAATCATCGTCATCACCCTGCGGGAGAATCTGGAGGACCAGCTGACCCGCACCTGACCGCTCCTTAGAGCATCCATAAGAACGGAAGACGCTCCGAACCGTTTGAGACGTGTCGCGAGGTAAGCCAATACCAGATCCTGACCGGGATCGCGTATTGGCTTTTTATTTTGCCAGAAATGAGGACCCTGAACCATGCCGTACATTCAGCAACCACAATTGGAACATGTCTTGCTGCCAGCCGGACTGCGCTCGATCCTGGCCCAAGGCAAGCAGATTTTCATGCCCGAAACCCGCAGTGAACTGCTGGAAAAAGCCCTGGGCGGACCGGACTCAACTGTATTTGAGATTGCCTATGATGTCCCGGGGCAGGGTCGAGTGGTCGAAGCGACAGTCGCCCGGGCCAAAAACGGGGCAGTCGTCAACTATCTGGATCCTTATATGCGCCGCCGTGATCCAGACTGCATGGTCATTGCCGACCAGGGCCCTACAGACAAACAACGCTTTTCCGAGCGTTACCAGACTGATTTTTCAGACCTGCGCAGCCAGACCCTGGCCTGGCTTTCCCAGCAAGACCTGATCCTGATGCCATTCATGGCCGGCGATCCCGAAATGGGGTATCCTGCACTTCTGGTGGCTCCGGACAATGCCGGCTTTTTTGCCGGAGGACTTCTAGATCTGCAGGGATTCATCCCGCTGAGCGAACTGGACCGGCATTTTGCCCCGCGGGCGATCCTCTACCTGGCGCCGACCTTCCGGCACACGCATTTTGCCGGACGCCAGATGGTGGTGCATAACCGCCTCGACGAGATATACGAAATGTTCGCCTACAACCTTTATCCTGGCCCCAGTGCCAAGAAGGGGGTCTATGGCATGCTGCTGAACCTTGGTGAACAGGAGGGCTGGGTCACGGTCCATGGCTCGACCGTCCAGGTGATCACCCCCTATGACAATGTCTTCACCCTGATGCACGAGGGGGCCAGCGGTGGCGGCAAAAGCGAAATGATCGAGGAGATCCACCGTGAGCACGATGGCCGGATCCTGCTCTCCAAAAATCTGGTCAGCCAGGAGAAGCACTATATCGACCTGATCGAAACGTGCGATCTGCGCCCGGTGACCGACGATATGGCTCTCTGCCACCCCTCGCTGCAGAATGACAGCCACAAGCTGGTGGTCAAGGATGCTGAGGATGGCTGGTTCCTGCGCACCAACCACATCAAGACCTATGGCACGGATCCTTATCTGGAACGACTGTGTGTCCATCCGCCGGAGCCGCTGCTCTTCCTGAACTACCATACGGTGCCTCAGTCATCCTGCCTGATCTGGGAACATGTCGAAGATGCGCCGGGCAAGGCTTGCCCCAATCCGCGCGTGATCATGCCACGCCGCTTTGTGCCTGGCATTGTCAGTGAACCGGTTGAAATCGATGTCCGCAGCTTTGGCGTCCGGACCCCGCCGTGCACCCGTGAGCAGCCTTCGTATGGCATCATCGGACTCTTCCATATCCTGCCCCCGGCCCTGGCCTGGCTCTGGCGCCTGGTGGCCCCGCGCGGCCATGACAATCCCAGCGTCATTGATTCGGAAGGCATGAGCAGCGAAGGCGTCGGCTCCTACTGGCCCTTTGCCACCGGTAAAATGGTTGACCAGGCCAATCTGCTCCTGCGGCAGATCCTGGCCACCGGCAATACCCGTTATATCCTGGTGCCCAACCAGCATATCGGCGCCCATAAGGTGGGCTTCAATCCGCAATGGATTGCCCGCGAATACCTGGCTCGCCGGGGAGGCGCCAAATTCCGGGCCGACCAGCTGAACGAATCCCGCTGCCCGCTGCTGGGTTACGCTCTGCGGGATATCAAAGTCGAAGGCACCTATCTGGCCCGTGAAATGCTGGAGGTCCATCGCCAGCAAGAGGTCGGTATGGACGGTTATGACCAGGGTGCTGCCATCCTGACTGATTTTTTCAAAAAGGAACTGGCAAAATACCTCACTCCAGAACTGGACCCACTGGGCCAGCAGATCATCGCCTGCTGCCTGCAGGATGGCTCGGTCGCAGATTATCTCGATCTGATCCCGATGCGTTACTAAAGCCTTTGCACCCTCATCCCGGCGCAGTATGGCCAAAAAGCAAGGAGACTATGGGTAGATCTAGAGCAAACCGCGAACACCAGCTCGACCAGGACCTGGCCCACTATGCAGCCAGGCCCTGGCGCCTGAATCGGCCAGGCAGGGACTATGCCATCCGCCGGGAAGACCTGGTGCCGGCCCTGTCTGGTGTCATTGGCAAGATTGCCCTGACCGCAGCCTTCGCTGTAGCCTGGCAGACAAGCCTCGGCCTCGATGCGGCTGGCTTTGTCACGGAAAATGTCCGCCTGGAACTGTTTATCGCCAGTATCCTGACCCTGGTCTTTTCAGCCATTCTGAACCCATACCTCGGGCCGCCGGGGACCTTGGCGCCCTTGATTCCGCTCATACCCGCCATGGCAGCAGCTGGCGTCCATCCGCTGGCCTTCGGCTTGATCCTGGGGGTGGCGGGCCTGGCTCTGGCCGCGACCCGGTCCTTCTCCCGGATCCTGGCCCTGACCGGTACCGGGACCAAAAGTGGCATTCTGCTCTTGTTTGGCCTGATGGGGATCGCCAGCTCCTTGCGGGCCCTTTGGTCCTGGAGTGAGACCCATCAAGCAGGTACGATGACCCTTGGCATTCTGGTGGCGGGAGTCGTGCTGGTCCTTTTGCTGCAGCATTTCCGGATCCGCTGGCTGGTCATCCCGGCTTTGGCTGCCCTGGCCCTTCTGCTGGCCTGGTTTTTTGGAATTTCGCCTCGGCTGGAGACCGCCCCCGGTCTGCCCATCCTCAGTCCGGAGCTGTGGTGGCAGGGGAAATGGGGCCTGGGCTGGCCGGATACCCTGGCTGACTATCTGCGGCCGCTGCCCTTTGTCTTGCTGGCAGTCGTGATGTGGCCGACCGATGCCCTGGCGATCCAGACCATTCTGGAAAACAATTACGGTCCGGCTGGCCGGCGAGCCCAATTCCGGCTGAACTCAACCTACCTGCTGGTATCTGTGCGCAATATCCTGGGTGTCCTGCTCGGCGGGGCCCAGACCGCAGCCGTCTGGCGCAGCTTCATGATCCCGCTCGGCGTAGTCCGGCGGCCCATCGGCGGCAGTGCCTTGCTGCTCGGCCTGCTTGGCCTCCTGGCCAGCTTTTCCGGGGCGGCGATTGACTGGGCCGTATTTCCGCCGCTGCTCTGGCCCGTTCTCATTTTCGGGGTATTCCTGCCGCTGGTGGAAAATGGCCTCTTGGCTTTGCGCGCCAATAGAAAAGCCATCCCGACCGCAGCCTTATGCCTGGCAGCTGGTTGGCTAGTCCAGCCGGTCTTCGGCTGGGTGCTGGGGATTGTCGCTGAAAAACTGCAACTATACCGGTACGCCCAGAGACATCCTGATGCTTAAAGGCCCCAGTTGTCTTCGCTGAGCCTATTCAAAGTGGGCCACCCCAAAAATCACCGGACTTCCTGTTCTCCGTCATATGTCAAAATAGCCCGGTACAGGTCGGGCCGGCGGTCGCGATAGATGCCCCAGCCGGCACGCAGGGCTGCCAGTTCATCGCGGTCGAATTCGGCTGTGAGCACGCCCTCGCTGCTGCGGTCTGCCTCGGCAATCAATTGACCCTGCGGCCCGGCAATGAAGGATGAACCATAGAAGGTAATCGTCGAATCCTCATCCGTTTCGGATCCGATCCGGTTGGAGGCGATGACCGGTACGAGATTGGCCGCGGCATGGCCGCGCATGCACATCTGCCAGTGATCCTTGGAGTCGACCGCCGGCTCATTGGGCTCCGAACCAATCGCTGTCGGGTAGAAGAGGAGCTCAGCCCCCATCAGGGCCAGGCAACGCGCGGTTTCCGGGTACCACTGGTCCCAGCAGATGCCGATGCCGATTGCCGCATAGCGGGTCTGCCAGACCTTGAAGCCGGTGTCCCCTGGATTGAAATAGAATTTTTCCTCATAGCCTGGCCCGTCCGGGATATGGCTCTTGCGGTAAACCCCCAGATTCGTGCCATCCGCATCGATGACTGCGATCGAATTGTAGCGGGCATTGTTGCGCCGCTCATAGAAGCTGACCGGCAGGACGACAGCCAATTCCCTGGCCACGGCCTGGAAATGCCGGATCGCCCGGTTTTCAGCCACTGGCAGCGCCAGGTCATAGTATGCGGGCTTTTCCTTCTGGCAGAAATAGGGTGTCTCAAAAAGCTCCTGCAGAAGGATGATCTGGGCCCCTGCCGCCGCCGCCTGACGGACCAGCTTTTCGGCCTTGGCGATGTTTTCCTCGACGGACCAGCTGCAGCTCATCTGGGTCGCTGCGACTTTGATCGTTTTCATGCAATTCCCTCCGGCATTTGCTGTGTGGTGCAGTGGACATTGCCCCCTTCGGGGATGATCGGCATCCCGTCGATCCGGCGGATCCGGCGTCCGGGAAAGAGGTCCTGCAAAATGGTTGCCGCCTGCTCGTCAGTCCCGGCTGCAGCACCCCCAAAGACCGGCAGGATGATCCCGCCATTGACGAAATAGAAATTGAGATAACTCAAGGTCAGACGCTTGCCCCGGTACTCAGCGCGCGGCGGCTGGGGGATTTTCACAATCTCGAGCTTGCGCCCGCGAGCATCGGTTGCCGCCTCGAGAATCGCCAGGTTTTCCCGGGTGATGGCTTCGTTTTCGTCGGCCGGATCCTCGCAGACCTGGATCACAACTCGGCCCGGGGCGGCAAAACAGGCGATATTATCGACATGACCGTCGGTTTCATCCCCAGAAAGGCCACGCTTGAGCCAGAGGATGGTTTCTACGCCGAGGTATTCCTGCAAAGATGCTGCAATTTGCTCACGGCTGAGACTGGGATTGCGATTGGGATTCAGGAGGCACTCTTCAGTCGTCAGCAGCGTGCCCTCGCCATCGACATGCAGGGAACCGCCTTCCATGACCAGAGGTGCGTCGATCCGCGCCACATCGTATTGCGCCAGAAGGGCTGGTGCGACAGCATCGTCAAGATCCCAGGGCGAATACTTGCCGCCCCAGGCATTGAACTGCCAATTCACTGCCGCCAGCTGACCGGCCGAGTCCCTGACGAAGGTTGGGCCATTGTCGCGGATCCAGGCATCGTTGTGCGGAATCAGGAGCAGCTCGATCTCGTGACCGGGCAAACAGTCCGGCTGAGCCTGCTTCTCTTCGATCAGTGCCTGGACCGCTTCGAGCTGTTCCGGATTGACCAGGACGGCAACCGGTTCAAATTCCGCGATCGCCAGGACGAGCTCGAGATACCAGCTCTGGACTGCGGCAAAATTTTCAGGATAGACCATGGCGTCCTGGACCGGCCAGGAGACAAATGTCCGCAGGTGGGTGACCCACTCGGGTGGCATGACATGGGGCAGGGGATGAGAAGAATGGTGTGTCATCGTTGACCTCGTGATGGACAGGCCTGGATCTGGAAGACCTGCTTTGATCTGGTGCTTTTTTGCCTTCAGCGGCATAACGTCTATTATACAATATCGCATCAATGGCAGCCTGTGTCATTTAAAACGACCGCATGTCGATTGGCCATATTGCATTTTGCACAAAAGAAATTCAAATCAATTGTGCAAATTGAATTTCTCTGTTTTTTGAAAATCTGCTTGTCAGAAAATTCTCAAACCTCATGCAACTGACCGAAAGTTGAGGCCAAAACGGTAACAAATGCTCATAAACTGGCGATAAATGGTCTGAATAGCCACTATTTTGCGAAAAGCGCCATCATCTGATGATTGATTTTGCCTGACAAAGGGTCTAAATTTCAGCAACAGGCTGGCTGGTTCGCCACTGGCCTGAACGAAACTGCTTGGAAAAAGAGAGGAAATTCACATGAAACGCAATCTGATCGTCCTTATTGCCCTGATCCTGCTGGTCGCCGCGGTCACTGGCTGCACCCCGACCAAAGCCACCACTGCCGCTGCAAGTGAAGCCACCACGGCTGCTGTCAGCGAAACCTCCGCGGCCGCTTCTGAAAGCACCGTTGCAGTCGAAGAGACCACGGTGGCATCTGAATCCACCGTCGCTGCCGAGGAGACCACGGCTGCTTCTGAAACCACCGTTGCCGAGACCACGACCGCTGCCACCACAGCCGCCTGATCTGCACCGCAACAACCACTGAACCACGATCATCCCCGCCCAGGGGAAGCAGGACTCAAGCATGAAAAGGGGCGCTTGGCGGATAGACTCGGCCAAGCGCCCCTTGATTATGCGTCTGGAGGGGCTCCTGGCTCTGGAACGTACAAATGTGCTCAGCCGCCTTGTATAATGACGGGAGATATACTCCAGAAAGGACCTCTCCGGGATGAAGACATTGTTTTGGGATTTCCATGGCACCCTGATCCGTGCCGAAAGACTGTGGAGCAAGAGCCTGCACCGGGCGATCTTGCAGCTCTGGCCTGGCCGGACGATCACCGTCGAGCAGCTTGCCGCCAACCAGCATCCGGGGACCTTTCCTTGGGATTATCCCGACCGTGATTATCGTCATCTGACTGATCCAGAGCTGTGGTGGCAATGGATGGCACAGCAATTCGCCGCGATTGGCCAGCGCAGCGGCTTGACAGCCGATGAGGCTGCAGAGGTCGCCCCGAAGGTCCGGCAGCTGATCCTGGATCCAGCCAATTACCATGTGTATGAGGATACCATCCAGACACTGGCTGCCCTTTCCAGCCAAGGCTGGCGGCATATCCTGCTGTCGAACAATTTCCCGGAATTGCCGGAATTGATGGAGCAGCTGGGCCTGGCGCGCTTTTTTGAGCAGCAGCTGGTTTCAGCCCGGCTCGGCTTTGAAAAGCCACACCCGGAAATCTATGCCCTGGCGCTGGCAAAAGCAGGACATCCCCAAACATGCGTCATGATCGGTGACAATCCCTGGGCCGATGCCTGGGGGGCCAGGCAGGCCGGCATGGACGCCATTCTGGTCCATTCGCGCAGCGAATCAAATCCGGATCCAGACCATGTTCCGGTCTGTGAACGCCTGCTCGATTTGATTCCCTTGCTTCAGGAATACCGGTCGTAGCAGACGATGTCTTCGATTCTCTTTCTCGGCTTGGCCGGGGGCGTTTCTGCAGGATAACCCAGCGGGGTGACGGATACCACCCGGACGGATTCGGGAATCCCGAGCGCGGCCTTGACCTTTGCTTCGTCAAAGCGGCCCAGCCAGCAGGTGCCCAGGCCCAGCTCATGGGCCTGCAGGATCATATAGGCGGTAGCGATCGACAGATCAACCGTGTAGCGGTGCTGGCCGCACAGCATCACTGCCTGGGGGTCAGTGCCACAGCAGACCAGGATGACGGGTGCTTCGCCGACGAAGGTCTGGCCGGGACAGGCATCGACCACATCCTGGCGCGTCTGGGGATCGCGAACGACGATGAATTTCCAGTTCTGCTGGTTGCTGGCAGAGGGGGAGAGGCGGGCCGCCTCCAGCACCAGCTCCAATTTTTCTTCTTCGACGGGCTTTTCCGAATAGTGGCGAACGCTGCGCCGGGTGGCCAGGGCTTGCAAGACATCCATCAGGGATTCCTCCTTTTGCGCTGGTACAAGACATATGAATAAACGGTAGCTCCCAGGACCGGGACCAGGATACCGATCATGAAAACAGCAAATCTGATGTCGCCTGCCAGAAAGACGCTGCCGAGCAGGGCCAGCACACCGCCGGCCATCATCCATTTGGCCGCCACCTTGTGGGTCTGGTTCCAGACCTCCTCATCGGCCAGGGTCCAGGGCACGCGGATACCAACAAAGTAATTGAATTTGATCCGGCTCATGGTCGCCCCGAGGACGATGAACAGCAGGGCGACGGATGCAGGAACAAAGAGCCCTACGTCCACTTCATGGCCCAGGGCAGCAGCCATTGTTACACCGAAAATCCCCACCATGAAGGCATGGATCAGCCAGCGGATCAACCGATAGGTCCCGGCAAACCCGGCATAGTTTTCCCGTTTGGGGTCCAGTTTAGGTGAGAACAGCAGCAAGACATAGAGCCCGATATTCATCAGGGGCAGGAAAAAGGTACCAAAGCCGCGGCTGCTATAGCCATCCACTTCACCCTGGGCATTCCAGTGCGTCGGCACGATATCCGGCATCAGGGGATAGATCGCGAAAGCAGCCACCAGCGGGACCAGGACAACCAGCAATAAAGGCCACTCCTTGCTGAGAAATGATTTCACTGACTGGGTCATGAGGATGATCCTTTCTGCCTTCAGGCCATGCGATGTCAAAGACTCAGGATTCCATTATAGCAAATGCGTCAGTCAGGTGAATGTTGTATAATAGTGATGCTATTTCCGTCATTATTCGTCGATATTTTCATAGTGCAGGTGAACGCCATGATCATCCAAGTGAAAGACCTCGTCAAGCGCTATGGCTCACTGACCGCCCTCGATCATCTCGATCTCGAGGTGCAAGAAGGCGAGATTTTCGGCCTCCTTGGTCCGAATGGCTCGGGCAAGACCACCGCGATCAACTGTATCCTGGCCCTTTTGAAATTCGACCAGGGCACGGTTCAAGTGTTTGGCCAGCCGATGGCCCCGGATGCCTATGATCTCAAACGCGAGATCGGTGTGGTGATGCAAAATGTCGCTGTATTTGACGAACTGACTGTCCAGGACAATATTGATTATTTCTGCGGCCTCTATGTCACCGACCGGAATAAGCGGCGTGGCCTGGTCGCTGAGGCGATCGAGTTCGTCGGCCTGGAGGCTTATCGCCGCTTCTATCCGAAAAAGCTCAGCGGTGGCCTGCTGCGCCGCCTCAATATTGCCTGCGGTATCGCCCACCAGCCGCGCCTGATCATCCTGGATGAGCCGACGGTGGCCGTCGATCCGCAAAGCCGCAACAATATCCTCGAAGGCATCCGCCAGCTGAACCGCAATGGGGCGACGGTCCTCTACACATCGCATTATATGGAAGAGGTTGAGCAGATTTGCAGCCGGATCAATATCCTTGACCGGGGCAAAGTGATTGCGGCTGGCACCAGGGAACAGCTCAAGGCCCAGATCGATCTTGGTGAAACCGTCCAGGTCGAGACGAGTGACCTGGATGCTGCGGTGCTGGCTTTACTGAAAGCCCGGCCGCATGTCGTATCGGTGACTTACGACGGGACCTGGCTGGTCGTCCGCTTTGCCCGCGGCCAGAATGGCTTGCTCGACTTGCTCGATTTTCTCAAGTCCCAGAGCGTGCCACTTGGACGGATCCATTCCGAGCTGCCCACCTTGAACGATGTCTTTCTCGAGCTCACCGGCAAAGAGCTGCGCGACTGAGCGGGCCAGGAGGGCATCATGATTTCGCATCTGCTGCACTACCGTCTGAAATGCTTTCTCAGGGACCGCCAAATGCTGTTCTGGACCCTGGTTTTCCCACTGTTACTGGCAACCTTGTTCAATCTGGCCTTTGCCAACCTGTCGGCCATCGATACGTTCATCCGCATCCCGGTTGCCGTCGTCGACAATGCTGACTACCGGCAGAATGGACCGCTCCAGTCGGCCTTGGCCGCTGTCTCCGGACAGGCACCTGACGGCGGTTTGTTTGATTTGGTCATGACGACCGAAGCGGACGCCAGAAGAATGCTGGCGCAAAAGCAAGTGGATGGGGTGATCCTGCTCGATCCAGAGCTGCGCCTTTTGGTGAAGGAATCGGGTCTTCCGGCGACGATCCTGAAAAGCTTTCTCGATGATTATAACCAGACCGACCAGGCCATCCACGACATCCTGGGGGCCAATCCGGAACTTGAGCATGAACAATTGCTGCCATGGATTGCGGAGCGCCTCGATTACTTGGCCGTGCGACCGGTCAGCAAGCACGATCTCAATTCTACGGTCATTTATTTCTACGCCCTGATGGCGATGACTGCCCTGTATGGCGGTTTCTGGGGCTTGCGGATCGTCAATGAAAACCAGGCGGACTTGTCCACGCAGGGTGCAAGGACCAGTGTCGCGCCGGTGCATAAACTGGTGCGCCTGCTGGTCGATATCGCGGCTGCCCTGGTGATCCAGTTTGCCATCATCCTGATCGTGATCGCCTATATCCAGCTCATCCTGGGCTACAGTTTCGGGACCCAGCTGGGCTGGATCATTCTGGCTGCCGGGATTGGCTGCTTCATGGGCATCGCCTATGGCGCCTGCATCGGCGCGATTGTCCGCACGGGTGAAGGCATCAAGACCGGCGTCCTGATTGGTACAACCATGATCCTGACATTTTTGTCCGGCATGATGTACCAGGGTGTCAAGTATGCGGTGACGCAGGCGGTACCGGCGCTTGCCTGGCTCAATCCGGCGAACTTGATGACCGATGCCTTCCTGGCCTTGTATTATGATGGGGCCAGCAGCCGCTACTTCCTGAATGTGAGCCTGCTGCTGGCCTTTGGCCTGATCTTCAGTTTATTAGCTTTTGCCACCCTGAGGAGGCAACGCTATGCCAGTCTTTAAAGCCTATCTCCAGATCATTCGCAAAAATGCCCCCTTGCTTTTGATGTATCTTTTCATCATCGCTGGCCTGGCTGTCCTGATGACGACCCTCAATGCCCAGAGCCCCCAGACCGGTTTTACCGGTGCGAAGGTCCGGATTGCGGTCTTTTACGACGAAGCTGCCGCTGAAAACCCCCTGCTCCAGGGCCTGGGTGATCATCTGGCCCGGACCAGTGCTCTGGTCAAAGTGGCAGATGATCCGCAACAAATTCGCGACGCCTTGTTTTTCGGCGAGGTTTCCTATGTCCTGCGCGTCCCATCCGGTTTTACCGGACAGCTGGCCGGCAATGATCCAGCCGCCACCATCCAGCTCGAGCGCCTGGCTGCTCCGGACTCGACGACCGCCTTGTATATGGATATGCTGATTAATCAATACTGGAATACCGTCCGGCTTTACCGGATGGGCCTGCCGGAGGCAGCGGACGAGCAAATCGCTCAGCTGGCCCTCGCAAACCTTTCGATCAGCACCCCGGTTGAGCTGGCCAGCCAGTCGTCTTTTCGCGGCAGCTACGAAAATGTCGTCTATTTTTACAATTACCTGGCATATGCCCTGCTCTCGATCCTGATTCTCGGGGTCAGCACCTGCATGATCACCTTCAATGGCCTGGACCTGAAACGCCGCAACCTCTGCTCGCCCGTTTCGCTGCGCAGCCAGAACCTGCAGATTCTGGCCGGTAACCTGACATTTTCCATCGGCAGCTGGCTGGTGATGATCCTCGTCAGCTTGGTGCTGTACCGCAAAGCCATGCTGACCTGGACGGGTTTCTGGCTGGCCCTCAATGCCTTTGCCTTCATGCTGGTCGGCCTTTGCCTGAGCTTTCTGATCGGCCATGCACTGAAAAGCCGCAATGCCCAGGCGGCGATCGCCAATGTCCTGACTCTGGGCACCAGCTTCATCGCCGGTGTCTTTGTGCCGCAGGAATTGCTTGGCCGATCCGTCCTGGCAATCGCCCGCTTCACACCGACCTACTGGTTCGTCCATGCCAATGTCGCGATCGGCTCGCTCGATTCGTTTGACTGGATGAGCCTCGGCGACATCCGGCTGGCGATCCTGATCCAGCTCGGCTTTGCTGGCATATTCCTGGCCATGGCTGTGGTTCTGGTCTACCGGAGGCGGCAGGCATAATCACCGGCATGCCTTGCTCCGCGCCAAATCGTAACAAGCCTGATCGAAAAACCCCTGCCTGGAGTCTAAACTATCATTATGGCTAAAGGACCACTGGGACCTGGCACCCGCCATGCCAGCCCTCCTGGAACAAGTGAGGTGAGCATCATGGCCAGCAAATCGTACCCCCCCGACTTCTGGGACCTGTTCGAGCAGGCCCGGGCCAAAGCGCGGGAATCCTCGATCTGGAACACCAGTGAAATGCACAAGCAATTCGCTGCCGAACAGTCCGGGATTTCTGACGAACTCTATGCCAAAATTGAAGAATCGAATACCCATGAGCAGCTGCTCATGATGTTTGAGCTCTATAAATTGATGGTCGTTCACTGCACGACCGAGGTGTGAGCCGTGGCCAGCAAAGTCCTGATCATGGGCGCCGCTGGACGTGATTTCCACAATTTCAATACCTGCTTCCGGGATAACCCCGACTACGAGGTGGTCGCTTTTACTGCAACACAGATTCCCGGCATCGCCAACCGGATTTATCCGCCGGAGCTTTCTGGCCCCCGCTACCCCCAGGGTATCCCGATCCATCCGGAACAGGAGCTCGAAAGCCTGATCCGCCAGCAGGGCATCGACCAGGTGATTTTTGCCTATTCCGATGTCTCTCACGAAACGGTCATGCACCTGGCCTCCCGGGTGCTGGCCAGTGGCGCCGATTTTCGCCTGCTGGGTCCTCGCTCGACCATGCTGCGGGCGAAAAAACCGGTCCTCTCGATCACTGCGGTCCGCACCGGCTGCGGCAAGAGCCAGACCACCCGCTATCTGGGCCGGCTGCTGCGCCAGGCGGGTTTCCAGGTGGCTGTCGTCCGCCATCCGATGCCCTATGGCAACCTCAAGATCCAGGCGGTCCAGCGCTTTGGCACCTTTGACGATCTTTGGCGCGAAGCCTGTACGATCGAAGAGCGCGAGGAATATGAACCGCTGATTGCCAGCGGCCTGGCTGTCTATGCCGGCATCGATTATGCGGCGATCCTGCAGCGGGCAGAACAAGAAGCCGATATCATCCTCTGGGATGGCGGCAACAATGATTTCTCTTTCTATCAGCCTGACCTGAGCCTGGTTGTGGTCGACCCTCACCGGGCCGGTGACGAGACCCGCTACCATCCCGGCGAAACCAACCTGCGCATGGCGGATATTGTGATCATCAACAAGATCGACTCCGCTGACCCCGCCAGCGTCGAAGCGGTCCGCCTGGCCGTCGCCGCTGCCAATCCTGCCGCCCGGGTGATCCTGGCCAATTCCCGGATCACCAGCGAGCCGGCGGACCAGATCCATGGCCAGCGGGTGCTGGTGATCGAAGACGGACCGACGATCACCCATGGCCAGATGGCCTATGGTGCCGGGATCATTGCCGCTGAGCGCCAGGGAGCCAGCGAGCTGGTCGATCCCCGGCCCTATGCCAGCGGCAGCATCACGGAGACCTTCCGCAAATGGCCACAGATCGGCCCATTGCTGCCTGCAATGGGCTATAACCAGACCCAGATCCAAGAGCTGGAGGAAACAATCAACCGCACGCCCGCAGACCGGGTTGTTTTTGGCACACCGATCGACTTGCGCCGCTTCATGACCCTCAACAAGCCAGCCGTGCGCATTTTCTACGAGCTGGAGGAAATCCAGCCACAGCTGGAAACGATCCTGAAGGAGTGGTTGCCATGGCCAGAAAAGTAGTCGTAGCCTTGGGCGGCAATGCCCTTGGCCTGACCCCCGAAGCCCAGCTGGCAGCTGTCCAGAGGGCGGTCAAGCCCCTGATCGAGCTGATCCGGGAGGGCTATCGCCTGGCGATTGTCCACGGCAATGGGCCCCAAGTCGGCCTGATCCACCTGGCTTTTGACCTGGCCCGCCAGACGGATCCGCATGTGCCACGAATGCCTTTTGCCGAATGTACGGCCATGAGCCAGGGCTATATCGGCTTCCATCTGCAAAATGCATTGAAAAACGCCCTGCTCGCTGAAGGCTTGCCGACCAATGTCTCAACTGTCGTCACCCAGATGGTTGTCGATCGCGAAGATCCAGCCTTCAGTCATCCAACCAAGCCAGTTGGCCTGTTTTATTCCCAGGCAGAAGCGCGCCAGATGTCCGAGGCCCATGGCCATGTTTTTGTCGAGGATGCCGGACGCGGCTTTCGCCGGGTGGTACCATCGCCCGAACCCCTTGACATTGTGGAGAAAGGGGCGATCCAGCGCCTGATGAAGCTCGGTGACCTGGTGATCGCCTGCGGCGGCGGCGGGATCCCTGTCAGCCGGTCCGGCGAGCAGCTGGTCAGCCATGAGGCCGTGATCGACAAGGACAAGGCTGCCGCACGCCTGGCGCAGCTGATCTCCGCCGACTTGCTCCTGATTTTGACCGCCGTGCCTTATGTGGCCCTCCATTTCGGCCAGCCCAACCAAATCTGGGTCGACCGCCTGTCAGCCCGCGAGGCTCGCCAATACATCGACCAGGGCCAGTTTGCGACCGGATCGATGCTGCCGAAAATCGAAGCTGCTCTGGATTTTGTGGCCTCAAGGCCGGGCCGGGAGGCCATCATCGCTTCGCTGGAAAACGCCCATGAGGCTGTGACTGCAGGGAAAGGCACGCTCATCCTTAGCGGCTGAACGTGCCCTTAACGTTTCAGGGGAATTGGAACCAGAGATATGCAGGCCAGACCTATACCCGCAGCAAGCCGCGAAAACCTCTGGCCGCATAATACGATTCCGCACCATTATGGTAGACAAAAACCCGGTCATACCGGCTATCACCAAACAGGGCACCACCAAGGTTGCGCATCGACCCGGGTGTTTTCAGCCAGCTCGATGTTTTCTGGTCGAAAACGCCCAGCTTTTGCAGCGCCCGGTACTGCTCCTCGTCCAGAACCTCGATTCCCATCGCCTCGGCCATGCCGCAGGCGCTCCCCTGGGGCTTGTTCTCCTTGCGTGATTCCAGCGCGGCCTGATCGTAGCAGAGGCTGCGGCGCCCCTTGGGGCTTTCTGCGGCACAATCGGCAAACAGATATTCGCCGGTCTGCGGATCGATCCCGATCACATCCGGCTCGCCGCCAGTCACTTCCATTTCCGACAAAGACCATAGCTTGCCAGGCGCCGCGTCGAGTCTGACCTGGACGCCAGACCAGACCAGATCTGGATGACGCTGGGGATTTTTCGCGAAACGCTTGTGCAAGGTCTCGAGGATCTCATTGTATTGTTCCGGGGATAAGGTAACGCTTTTGCTTGCCATGGCAATACTCCTGTTGTCGCCCGGCTCCTGTCGATCCGGGCCAGCGGCATGGGATTCAGTTATGACTGTACAGGGCCTCGATGAACTGGCGCGGGTAGATGGTCGAAAGCAGTCTGAGACCGCTCTCGGTCTTGAACAATTTCTCGCGCACGCTTTCGATCGCGTCCGGGGACATTTTCTGCTCCTCGGCATTGACCAGGAAATCGGCTTCGACCAGGATCTGGAAATCCGGCCCGTCAATTGCCGGATAATTGTGGTGGTTGGCGATCAAGAAACAGACCCGGTCGATGAGATTCTCTGGCACGATCAGCCGCTGCAAGAGCTCGCGTGCTTCTGGCGGACCTTCGATCTGCTGATACTGCCCGTCAGAGCTCTTGTATTTGCGCTCGCTGTTGAGAATCCCGATATCGTGCGTCAGGGCTGCGATCTCGAGGATTTCCTGCGTATCCGGATCGAGTCGCTCCAGCTCGCCGATCAGCCGGGCATAGCTGTGCACTTTGAGAAAATGGCTGATCCGCTTCACATCGCCCGAATTATAAGCGATCATGTCCAGCATGACCTGAGTGACAAATTTCATCCCATACCTCACAACCATCCAACCAATCGGTCTGTAGAATCCATCGAAAATAGCGACACTTACAGTTTAACCTTCCCATCAGGCCAGCGGGGTAGCATACGCTACCGCGGAGGTGGCACAAAATGGGACCCGGTCCCTTTTTTGTCCACCGCCGTACCCCTTGACAGAAACCTGCCGGGCGCTATAATCAAATCAAGTCGTGCTCGAGCACGACACAAAGATGAAAGGCGATCCGGCATGGCCAATGTATCGATCAAGCAAATAGCGGATCTGGCAGGGGTGTCACGGGGAACCGTGGACCGTGCTCTGAATGACCGTTATGGGATTGATCCGGACTTGAAGGCCAGGATCCTGAAAATCGCCACCGATCTCGGCTATCGCTCGAACCGGGCAGGCAAGATGCTCAGCATCAGGAAATCCCCCTTGCGCATCGGTGTCCAGATGCCCTCGATCGGCAATGACTTCTTTCTCGACGTCGAAAAGGGCCTCTTGGCAGCGGCCAAGACCTATGAGGATTTTGGCCTGACACTGGAGATCCAGACCATGAAAGGCTTCGACGCACAGACTCAAGTCGTCCAGGTCCGGGAACTGGTTGCCAGCGGGATCCATGGCTTGGCCCTCGTACCGATCAACCACCCGGATGTGGTCCAGCTGCTCGATGAGCTGGCTGAGAAAAACATCCCCGTCATCACCTTCAATACCGACCTGACCGATGGCAAGCGCCTGGGCTTTGTCGGTAATGACTATTGGCGCAGCGGTGCCACGGCCGCCGGTGTGCTCCGCCTGCTCTGCCACCAGGAGTCCGCCAGCGTGGTCATCCTGACCGGCTCCGTGCAGATGCTCGGCCACAACCAGAGAATCCTGGGCTTTTCCCAGGTGATCCGCCAGTCCTGTCCCAATATCGAACTCCTGGATGTTCTTGAAACCAATGACGATGACCAGACCGCCTTTGAACTGACCCAGAAGCTCCTGGCCCGGCAACCGCGCCCCGCCGCCCTTTATCTGACTGCGGGTGGCGTCAGTGGAGCTGCCCGGGCGATCGAAGCGGCCGGCTGCTCCGGCGATATCCAGGTCATCTGCCATGACCTGACAGAGGCCGAGAAACAATCCCTCGACCGCGGCACGATCACAGTCACGATCGGGCAGCAGCCCTTTGACCAGGGCTACAAACCCATCCAGTACCTGTTTGAATACCTGCTTGACGGCACCCTGCCACCCGCTGAAACGATAACCAGCAGTGAAATCTATATCCGCGAGCATTTCATCAGCAAGCCCTTAAAGCCCGAGCAAAGGAGATGATTGACACCTGCCAGGATCAGCCTCCCCCAGTCTAGACCCCAGACCCACAGGCCATTTTATTTTAGTGAAATCGTGCTCGAGCACGATACAATAAACAAGAGAGGTGTACCATGAACGAATTCTATCCGAACATCCCGAAAATCCCCTTCGAAGGCAAAGACAGCAAAAATCCCCTCGCATTCCGCTTCTATAATCCCGAACAAGTCATCGCCGGCAAAACGATGCGCGAACACCTCAAGTTTGCCATGTCCTACTGGCATACCATGGTCTCCGGTGGCGCCGACATGTTCGGCGTCGGCACGATCGACAAATCCTACGGTTCCGAAGACCCGATGCAGAGCGCCAGAAACAAGGCTTATGCCGCATTTGAACTGATGGACAAGCTTGGAATCGACTATTACTGCTTCCACGACCGCGATATCGCGCCGGAAGCAGCGACCCTGGCCGAATCCAATGCCCGTCTTGACGAGATCAGCGACCTGCTGCTTGACCTGCAGAAAAAATATAATAAGAAACTGCTCTGGGGCACGGCCAACTGCTTCTCCAATCCTCGCTATGCCAGCGGTGCCGGCACCTCGCCCAATGTTGACGTCTTTGCTTTTGCCGCAGCCCAGATCAAAAAGGCCCTCGAGCTGACCGTCAAGCTGGGTGGCACAGGCTATGTCTTCTGGGGCGGCCGTGAAGGCTATGAGACCATTCTCAATACCAATATGGGTCTCGAGCTCGACAACCTGGCCCGCCTGATGCGCCTCGCCGTCGACTATGGCCGCAGCATCGGCTTCACCGGCGATTTCTACGTCGAACCCAAGCCGAAGGAACCGACCAAGCACCAGTACGATTTTGACTCCGCAACCGTGATCGGCTTTTTGCGCCATTATGGCCTCGACAAAGATTTCAAGCTCAATATCGAAGCCAACCATGCCACCCTGGCGGGACATACCTTCCAGCATGAACTCCGCCTGGCCCGTGAGACCGGCTTCTTTGGCTCGATCGATGCCAACCAGGGCGACATGCTGCTCGGCTGGGATACTGACCAATTCCCGACCAATCTTTATGATGCGATCGGCTGCATGAGCGAGGTCCTCGCCGCAGGTGGCTTCACCAATGGCGGCCTCAATTTCGACGCCAAGATCCGCCGCGCGTCCAATACCCTCGAAGATATTTTCACGGGTTATATCGCAGGCATGGATACCTTTGCCCTCGGCCTGATCCTGGCCGACCGGGTCGACAAGGACGGCCGTCTGGCCCAGTTTGTGGCCGACCGCTATGCCAGCTGGCAGTCCGAACTGGGACAGAAAATCATCAAAGGCCAGGCCACGATCCAGGAACTCGAAGCCAAAGCCCTGGCCATGGGTGATGTCAAAGTCGGCTCCGGCCGCCAGGAATACCTCGAAGCGATCATCAATTCACTGATCGTTGGCTAAGAATGCCGAGATCCAGTAAAATGACTGGAAAAGCCAGAAAAAGAGGACTGAAACCATGGAAAAAACCTGTTTGATCGGCATAGACGTTGGGACCTCCGGGGTCAAGGTCCTGGCCCTCTCCCCGGAGGGCCGGATCCTGGCCACCGCCGTGGAAAGCTACCCCCTGCATTCGCCCAAACCAGGCTGGACCCAGCAGGATCCGGCGGACTGGTGGGCTGGCACCATCAAAGCCCTCGAGCAAGTCCTGGCTGCCATCCCGGGAGTCACCATTGCTGCCATTGGCCTGTCCGGCCAAATGCATGGCATGGTTGCCCTCGATGAACGCAACCAGGTGGTCCGCGAGGCCATCCTCTGGAATGACCAGCGCACCGAGAGCCAATGCCAGGAGATCACTGCAGCTGCCGGAGGCCTGGAAGGCCTTCTCGGCATGACCAATAACCAGATGCTGACGGGCTATACCGGTGGCAAGATTCTCTGGCTCAAGCAAAATGAGCCGGAAAATTATGCCCGGACCCGGGTGATCATCAATCCCAAGGACTATATCCGCTTCTGCCTGACCGGCGTAGCCTGCACGGAAGTCTCGGACGCCTCGGGCTTTGGATTTTTCGACGTCAAGAATAAGACCTGGCATCTCGACCTGATCCAAAGGGTCGGCCTGGATCCGGCGCTGTTTCCGCCTGTCGTCGAATCCAGTGGCCTGACGGGTGCCGTCACCGAAGCGGCAGCGGCTGTCTGTGGCCTGGCCGCGGGCATTCCCGTCTGCGGTGGCGGCGGCGATGCCGTGATCTCGACCACCGGCCTGGGCCTTTACAAGCCTGGCCGCGTGGCCGTCACCCTGGGTACTTCTGGCGTCGTGGCGATGGCTTTGCCGTCCTTCATGCCCAATCCCCAGGGCAGCCTGCAGCTGTTCCGTGGCAATTCACCGGACACCTTTACCGCCATGGGCGTGACCCTGGCTGCCGCGGGCTCATACCACTGGTTCCGTGAAGCCCTCGGCGACTATGAAATCGAAAAGGGCAAGCAACTCGGCCGCAGCGCCTTTGCCCTGCTCGACGAAGCAGCGGCGGCCACGCCGGCCGGCGCTGAGGGGCTGATCTTCCTGCCCTACCTGACCGGTGAACGTTGTCCGATCAATGATCCTGCAGCCCGGGGCGGCTTTATCGGCCTGACCTCGCATCATGGCAAAGGCCATTTTGCCCGCGCAGTCCTGGAGGGGGTTGCCTTTTCCCTGCGCCAGGTCTATGACCTGACTGTGAGTGCCGATCCCCAGCTCAAAGGTGAATCCGGAGATGTGGTTCTGGCTGGTGGTGGCGCGGCCAGCCCACTCTGGCGCCAGATCATTGCTGACGTTTTTGGCCTGCCTGTGCATACCGTCTATGGCAGTGCCGAAGGCGGCTCATTCGGCGCCGCGCTCGTCGCCGGCGTGGCGATCGGTATCTGGCCCGACCTGGCTGCCACTGTCCCCCTGATCCGGCAGGAAAGCGAAACCCTGCCCAATCCGGATCACCGACAGGCGTATGACAAGCTCTATCGGACCTATGTCCGGATGTACGATGCCTTGAAATGGAGCTTCGCCGAGTAAACGATCGCGCCTGGCAGGTAAGCTTTATTGCTGCAAAAGGGTTCGCTGCAAACGTTCGGGAATCAAAAACAAACAGGAAAAAGCCAGGTTTCACAGGCCTGGCTTTTTCTTGTTCCAGCATCCCGTTCCAAGGCATGGGACTGATCAGCATAGGACAGTATTATTCTGAACATATGTTGATAATAAACACGATGATTGTTAAATTGGATGAAAGGAGGTCATGCCCATGCGAAAATATGTCTGTTCCATCTGTGGCTTCATTTTTGATGAAGCTGCCGGCATTCCGGAAGCAGGTATTGCTGCCGGAACCCTGTGGGAGCATTTGCCGGACGACTGGCGCTGTCCTTGGTGCCGGGCAGCCAAGTCCGAATTCCTCCTGCAGGAGGCCAAGCCAGCTCCCGCAGCTCAGTTGTCCCAGGCAGCTGTCCTGCCTGGCCATGTCCGCACAACCTCGCCTGATGAACACTCAGCCGCAGCCCTGGGCGCTCTTTTCACCAATCTGGCCAAAGGGTGTGAGAAGCAATACCGGCCCGAAGAAGCCCGGCTATTCTCGGAATTGGCCGCCTTCTATCAAGCCAACGCAGCCCAACCAGAAGCAGCCAGCCTTTCAGAACTGGTTGAGGTGAACAATATCCAGCTCAATGGCGCTTTTGCGGCAGCCTATGCCGAGGCCACTGAACTGGCCGACCGCGGCACTCTCCGTGCCCTGACCTGGGCGGAAAAGGTTGCTCGCATGCAAAATGGCCATCTGGCACAATTCGAGCAGCAGCCTGAGGTGATCGCAGCAGCCAAGACCTATGTCTGTGAAATATGCGGGTTCATCTATATCGGCGATGATGCACCTGAGATCTGTCCGGTCTGCAAAGTGCCGCGCCTGAAAATTGCTGCGGTCGCACGGAGGTAAGCTCAGATGCATGCTGTAAGAAATATCCGACTCTGCACCAAAGACTGTCTCTGCCTCTATGTCTGTCCGACCGGTGCCACAGATACGGAAACGGGCCAGATCGATGCCAGCAAATGCCTGTCTGGCTGCCGGCTTTGTGTGGATGCTTGTCCATCACATGCCATTTCCCTGGTTCCGGAAGAATATCCACCCCAGCAAGACAAGAAGCCCAGCATGCGCCAGACGCTGTATCAACTGGCCGAAGACCGCGTGGCCCAGGCACGAGCTGCCGCGACCCTTGCCGCCCAGTCACCCGATCCTGTCGAACGCCAGCTGGCCGAGGCCATCCGCCAGTCCAGCCAGCTGATGGCCGAAGATATCCTGCGAGAGGCGGGGTACTTGCTGCCGCAAAGTGCCAATGTCCGCAGCCTGCTGCTGGACCTGAAGCGCAAATCCCAGCCAGAAGGGTTCCCGGAGGCCGCTGTCGAACGTCTGCTCCAGCTCATGCCCGCCCACCCCATTCAGAATTAGCCTGAGCATCAGCCACAAAAGCACCCCAACTGTTGGATGCCCATCCAGCGTTGGGGTGCCTTTTCAACTGGGCAGACCGCTCTGCTGCGGCAATCGGCGGCTCAGTTTTTACGCTGGATCGGAACCAGGAGGACAGAGGACTCGGCCAGGCGACCGATATTGTGGCTGACGCTGCCCAGGTAGAGCTCCTCGATGAACCCGCGGCCCTGGGTGCCCATGACAACCAGAGAGACCTCCTGCTCACGAATCACCTTCAAAATCTCGGCAGTAGGGGAGCCGAAGGGCAGATGGACCTCGACCTCCACCGGGCCGACTGCCTTGAGCTCATCGGCCAGCTCGGTGAGTCGCAGCGTGTCGGCGGCATTGAAATCCTCCAGCTTATCCATCAAGTAAGGATCGAGCTTGTTTTTGTCCTGCACATGGACGAGTGTGACCCGGCCAATCCCAGCCGCCACCTGTTGCTTGACCTGTTCAAAAGCCTGGCGCGAATTTTCGGAGAAGTCCGTGGCGAACAGGATATGGCTGGTCAATAATGTCCAGGCAAGGTCGCTGCCCTCCGGCAATGGACCGGCAGGGATCCGGATGATCATCAAGGGCAGCGTGGCATGGTGCATGATCATGCTGGTCATGCCACCGAAAAGCAAATTGCCCAGCCGGGTATGCTTGGGCGAACTGGTAACGACCAGGGAGCAGTCCTTCTCACGGGCCAGTTCAAAGAGTTCATCGGTGCGCAGCAGCCCGCCCCGTTCGATCACCTCCACGGTGAATCCTTCATCCAGGAGCAGCTGCTTTTGCCGGTTCAGGCTGGCCCGGTAGGCGTCGAGAATATACGTCGAGATGGTTTCATTGGCTTCCATGGGATTGATGTACTGGTACAGATAAACGACCTGGGTGCCCAGCCTCTTCAGACTGCCCAGGGAATGAACCACCTGGTCATGATTGGTTGACATTTCCGAAACGACAAGAATTCTCTCATACATGATGGGCTCCTTTCTGCTGCGCCAAAGACGGAAGCAGCTGGAACAGGAAATGAAACGGCTGTCAATTTCATTATAGCACCATCGCTGGGAGAGTGAGGCCAGGCCCTAGAAGGCGTCGCGCAGGATTTGCTCGAAGTCCTGGATGGACGGCCTGGGCCGGCCCGGGTGAGAGCCGAGGCCCAGCCAGGCCCGCTTCGCCATCTGGGGCACTGCCTCGGCATAGACGGTCTCGTCGACCAGCATTGCCGAGATGGATCGGGGCAGGCCGACTTGGGCCCGAAGCTTGCGGACTGCCAGCGCCAGCTTGGCGATCGCATCTTCACCATCAGCCACGGTCAGCCCGATGGTCCGGGCCAGGCTGGCATAGCATTGGATGCAGGTGGCTTGTTCTGCCTCCAGCTGACTGGATTTGCTGCAGAAGTGAGCCAGATGGTTGAGCATGGCCGTGAGAATGATCGGATTGACTTTGCCATGGGGCAGGTCCAACTCGGAACTGACCGTCGCCGACAAGCTATGGCAGATGTCCTGGGCAGGCCGGCGGATGATGGAACCGATCAGAATGCTGGCCCGCTGCAAGCTTTCCACTGCGGCAGGATCGGCATCCTCCTGACAGGCCTGTGGCAAATAGCGGAAAATCAGCTGCACGACTGATTGCGCCAGGCCATCTTGGTAGCCCCTGGCCTGCTTTTCCTGGCAAAGCTCGAATGCATGGGCCAGGAGATCCATGCCGTGCTCAGCCCAATCGGTCCTGTTCTGTGTCACCATCATGTCAGACACCCCCGAGAAAAGATGCAGACGACCCTGCCCATAGCCCAGAGACCGTGCAGGGCCGTCTGCAACCTGAAAACGTTTACGATTCCGATCTTAGCAGTGACTTTAAACATCTGTCAAGGTCGGAATGTTGGATAAAGATGCTATCGTAAACGTGTCCGGATTGTGCAATGTGCACAAGTTTCTGGTGCAAAGTCACTGGACTTGCGCTGGCGCCAGCGGTCCGAGTCTGTGGTTTTAACCGAGACGGGCAATTTCCGTGCGGGCGATCTCGACCCAGCGGGTCAGGTTGCGCGGGTTTTTGCCGAGTGTATGGTTATCCTTCATGATGATTTCGACCCGGTTGTCCCGTGTCACCGCCAGGTAGTCTCGCAGCTCCTTTCGGACCACATCCTCGTCGAGCTGGGGCAATGCGAGCGGGGAGGGGCTGGCCTTCCAGGAATAGACATAATCTGCGCCCAGCTTTTCGGCCATCAGAGGCTTATTGGCCCAGGGCGAAACCGAGACCCGGCGCAGATTGTCCGAGGCCTTGATGATGTCGAACCGGTCATCCATCGGTTCACAGCAGCCATAGCAGACCAGGCCGAAACGGTCCATGATCCGTTTCTGGTACGGGTAAATGAATTCAGCAAACATATCCGGAGAGACACCGATGGTGATCTGGCTTTCGGCCAGCGCCCACATGTCCCGCGTGCGGACTGGGCCGGCAAAATCAGCTGCGGGTAATTCGCGGGTATATCCCATGCCGCCGGAACCGACATAGGTTCCATCGTTATTCAGGGCCAGCAAATGGTTGCTCTCCAGGAAATCGAGGCGTTCGAGGGTGCCCCGGGCCAACAGGTCCATGACGGCATGGACTGAGTCCGGTTCGTCATAGAAGTCGTACAGCATGTTCTCCATCCCGCGCAGGAAAGCAAACTCATCGGTCAGGCCGCCATAGGACCAGGACCAGGGTGTATGGATGCGCACGGTGAGGATATCGCCGAAGAGCTCCCTGGCCAGGCTCTGCAGGGTCTCAGTCTTAGCCAGGTCCAGTGTCATCGTGGGTTTGACAATCCGGTCGATCAGCGCGTAATCCTCAAGAATGGTATCGATATGATAGGCTCCGCCATTGCTCAGGGTGGTGTGCAGGGTGCCCTGGTGCTTGCTGCCTGCGACGGTCCAGGGGGTCTCCTGATAGACATGGGGAATTTCGAATACGGGCTCGACCACATAATCATCACCCATCTGGTCGCCCCAGAAGATTTGCTTGCGGAAATGGAATTCCCAATGTCTGGCGATATCGTTCTGGCAGCGGATCTGGTCATCTGTGATGATTTCATTCCAGCCATTTTCCGGATCGCACAGAATCAGCGGCCGGGTGGCCTCCAGCTGGTTATGCCTGTACCACAGATCGCGATGTTCAGCCATGACCGGTCGGCTGGCGATTTCGGCAACCTGCAGGGCCAGTTCACGCAAGATCTGGCGGTCTGAATCGGGAAAAACCAGCGAGCTGTGGTCGGCAGCATTGAAATTGACCCGGAAATTGCCCTGGGAAAACATAATGACCTCCATAAATGGTCTGAGGGGATCCTGGTGGAGCCGGATCGAGGCGATAAAATGAGCTCCCCTGCTGACTGCATGGACAGTCTACCCCGGTCAGATGGGAAAAGCAGTCAAGATTCTTGCGAGAAAATATACATATCTTGACTGGTTTTTGCTAATCTGAGTTAAAGACGGGATGCGCAAAATCCTACAATATAAGTCGGAATAAGACCAAAGGATTGCTTTTCATTGCTGCCATTCAGGCATGTTTGGAGGATAATGGATGATTAATGATGAGGCGGGAGTTCTGCCGGACTCCGAAATCCACATTTTTGATCCTTCGCCGGCTGCGGTTCAGTCACTGATCCACATCCCCTTCTGGGGCAGGTACCATTGCACAAGGCCATACCAGATCGACCGGGAGTGGTATGATTCGCTGCTTCTGTTTTCGATTCGCAGTGGTCAGCTGGAACTGGTCTATGAAGGGTCGAGCCAGCTGCTGGTGCCAGGCAGTGTCCGGATCATCGACTGTCGCCGCCCACAGCGGTACCGGGCACTGGGGGATATCCATTTTGACTGGATCCATTTCAAGGGCGGGTCCAGCCAGGCCTTGTATGATCATTTGCTGGAGCGGTCTGCCACTGGTTTTATGACCGGCGAGCAGCCGGAACCAGCCCAGGCCCTGGCCAGCCTGCTGCTGCAGCTCGATCCCCTGTCGGGCAATGAATGGACGATCAACCTCGCTTTGACACAAGTGCTCACGGGCATGGCTGACCGGCCCGCGGCCCAGCTGGATTGGGAGCATGCCCTGGTGGCCCAGGCGCATGCGCATATGACTGAACATTACCGGGAGGACCTGCCGCTTGAGGCTATCGCCCGGCAGATCAATGTCAGTGCCTGCCATTTTGCCCGGCTGTTTCGCCGCCAATACAAGGTCTCTCCGCACGAATACCTGATCGGACTCAGGATCGGCGAAGCCAGGCGCCGACTGCTTTTGACACAAGAATCCGTTGAGAGGATCGCCAGCCAGTGCGGATTCAATTCGACCTCGCATTTCATCCGCTCCTTCGGCCAGCGGACAGGGGTGACGCCTGCCCAGTATCGCAAGCTGAAATTCTGAACCGGTGCTGCAGCGCGATCTGGACAGGGACGGGCTTGCCTAGCGGACCGGATCCCCCTCGTGCCAATGCTTGCGATAGCGGCCGGGCGCCATGCCGACCATTTTCATGAAGGCATTGTGGAAATTATTGAGATGGTTGAATCCGACTGCTGTGGCAATGTCCTTGATCGCCCGGTTGGTATGGATCAACAGGGACTGGGCTTCGCCGATGCGGCGCCGGATCAGGTACTGCATCGGGGAAAAGCCCATTTGCTCCTTGAAAAGATGGGATAGATAATAAGGGTTGATATGAAAGACCTCGGCGATTGAAGCCAGGGTCAAGTCGTCCGGATAATTCTGGTCGATATAGTCTTTGATCTGCTGCCCCAGTTCAGGCTCGGTCAAGTTTGCATCGGCGGCCTGTTGCTGGGAGAGACTGCGGATCATGAGCAAGAGGACCACCAAAAGCTGCTGGGCGATCTCCATTGCCGCGGGCGTTTTCAAGGCTGCCTGCTGAACCATCAGGCCAAACAGGTTTTCCAGTTCCGGATAGGCATCACCACAGGAAATGACGGCTGGACTGCCCATGGGCAGGATCTGGTTGGGCGGCAGGCCCAGGATCTGGACCTGGTTGGCCGAGCAGTAATAGATCTTCAGGGATTCCTGGAGCCCCGTGCTTTCATCATGGAGAACCCCGGCATTGTAGACCAGGATATCGCCCTTACTGGTCCGGTAGGACCGCCCGCCGATCACATGCTGGCCACAGCCCTGCCGGATCAGCAGGATCTCCAGATTGTCATCGTGCTTATGCATGACCCGGGGCATGACCATGGCCTCATCACCAGATTTGAAGACACTGATCAGATTGGGCCGTGAGTCCGGGGCAAAGGTCCCGGGACCCCTGTTGTCCAGGAAATAAAAGGGCATGTTTCGACTCCTTGGCCTGGAAGGTCCTGGGTCAGGCGAGCCCTCCCCGGAACCACAAGTTCACCGCTGCCACCATCATATCATGCCGGCCCCAGGACTGGTTGATGCCAGTTGCCGGATGACTGAGCGCAAGATTTATGGATGAGCCCGGGTCCAGTCTGGGCGCCAAGTCTGGAAATAGCCTGTTTCCAGGTGTCTTCGCCAGCTGCTGCCCCGTGAATTCGGCAAGAATTTTGATTCGCCCCAGGGCGTTTGGCGCTACAATGGATACAGAGCGAACACTCTGGCCGACCAGCCAGATCCCACCATCAGGAGGACCAAGACCATGAGCATCCGCATTGCCTGTGCACCCAGCTGCTGGGGCGTCGACGATCCGAAAAACCCCTATCTGCCCAGCTGGCAGCGCGTGCTCGAAGAAGCCGGAAAGTCCGGTTTCACGGGCATCGAACTCGGCCCCTATGGCTTCATGCCGCTGGATGTCGAGGCTGTGACTGCTGAACTGAAGAAGAATGGCCTGACGATCATCGTCGGCACGATTTTCGACGATCTGGTCAGCGCCTCCAATCGCGAGAATCTGCTCAAACAGACCGAGGACATCTGCAGCTTCATCACTCAGCTGCCCCGCGACGAACAGGAACCGGGCCAGCGCTTTGCCACCCCCTATCTGACCTATATGGATTATTTCCATCCGGAGCGCGCCACCACCGCCGGCCATCCGGATACCGCGCCGCGCCTGTCAGCGGAGCGCTACCAGGACATGCTCGCCAATATCCGCGCCATCGCCGAATTGGCCTGGACAAAATATGGTGTCCGTCCTGTCCTGCACCCGCATGCCGGCGGCTATATCGAGTTTGCCGACGAGATCGAGAAAGTCATCGCCGACGTGCCCAAGGAGCTCTCTGGCTTTGTCTTCGACACCGGCCATTTGTATTATGCCGGCATGGACCCGGAGACTTGGATCCGCCGCTACATTGACCGCATCGACTATATCCATTTCAAAGACGTGGACCAGACGATCTACAAAGAAATGCTCCAGATCGAAATCGATTTCTTCGAGGCCTGCGCCAAGGGCGTCATGTGCCCGATCGGCACGGGAGCAATCGACTATCCCGGCATCAATAAAGCATTGCGCGAGATTGGCTATACGGGCTGGGTCACGGTCGAGCAGGAACGCGACCCGAGAAATTCAGACACCAGCCTCAGAGATGTCACCCGCAGCTTCCAGTATCTGAAAAGCGTCGGATATTGATTCTCAGGCCCCCAAAGCCCAATCAGATCGCCCCAGGCGAAAGGAGAAACCCTCATGATCAATGGTGAAAGAAAGTATTCACGCCCCATCCGCTGGGCCATGGTCGGTGGCGGCCGCGGCAGCAATATCGGCTATATCCACCGCTCGGCCGCTCTGCGCGACCGCCGCTTTGAACTGGTCGCCGGCGCCTTTGACATCGACCCTGAGCGTGGCAAGGATTTCGGCATCCAGCTGGGCCTTGATCCGGACCGCTGCTACCCGGACTATCAGACCCTGTTTGCCGAGGAAGCCAAGCGTGCCGACGGGATCGAGGCGGTATCCATTGCCACCCCGAACAGCACCCACTACACCATCGCCAAGGCCGCTCTCCAGGCTGGCCTGCATGTCGTTGTCGAGAAACCGATGTGCTTCGAAAATGAGCAGGCTGCCGAACTGGTCGAGCTCTCCCGGCAAATGAATCGTGTCGTCGGCGTGACCTATGGCTATTCCGGTCACCAGACGATCGAACAAGCCCGTCAGATGGTGAAAAACGGCGATCTTGGCGAAATCCGCATTATCCAGATGCAGTTCGCCCATGGCGGCAATTCCGCCGCGGTCGAGTCCGCCAGCGCTGCCCAGAAATGGCGCGTTGACCCTAAAGTTGCCGGTCCGACCTTTGTCATTGGCGACCTGGCGACCCATCCGCTGTTCCTGGCTGAAATCATCGCCCCCGAGCTCAAGCTCAAACGCCTCCTGTGCTCACGCCAGAGCTTTATCAAGAGCCGTGCTCCCCTTGAAGACAATGCCACCATCCTGATGGAGTACGACAACGGTGCCGTTGGCACCCTGTGGGCCAGCAGTGTCAATGCCGGATCCGTTTTTGGCCACAAGATCCGCGTCACCGGCGCCAAAGCGAGCATCGAATGGGACGCGGTCAAACCGAACCAGCTGGTTTATGAAGTCCAGGGCGAGCCCGTCCGCATCCTCGAACGCGGCTCAGGCTATCTCTACCCCGAATCCCTCACCGAGGACCGCATCGGTGGTGGCCATCCGGAAGGTCTTTTCGAAGCCTGGTCTAACCTCTACATGCGCTTTGGCATGGCCATGGACCGTGCCACCAATGGCGGCAAAGTCGGCGAAGAGGATTTCTGGTACCCCGACGTCCGCGCCGGCTACGAGGGCGTCAAATACGTCAATAAATGTGTCGAGTCCGCCGACAACGGCGCCATCTGGGTCGAATACTGAGCAAGCGTGCCACCCAAGTCGCAAACTGAGCAAGAACTGAGCAAGAGAGGTAAATCCCATGAAAATCGCCTTTGATGTCGATGTCCTCGCCAAGCAGATGAGCATCAATGA
>CAZCMX010000010.1:47804-49203 GCA_964499985.1 uncultured Mageeibacillus sp. | reverse complement strand
GAGCCTGGCACAGCGCACCCGCGAGCCTGGCACAGCGCACCCGCGAGCCTGGCACAGCGCACCCGCGAGCCTGGCACGGCCTTGAGCCTGGCACAGCGCACCCACGAGCCTGTCACGGCCGCGAGCCCGGCACAGCGCACCCGCGAGTCTGGCATAGACGCTGTGCACTAAGCCTATTCTGAATTTTTTTGGTTGTAATAATCAATTCCTATGGTTGACAGTTGCTTCCGCCCTGAAGAACTGAGGCGTCCTTGCACCAGTTATAGATGCTGCGCGTACTAACGCGGAGGACTCTGGCAATGTCACAGATTGGATAGCCTTGTTCATAGGCCAGTTTAGCAAATGATCGTCGGGATTCGGTTACTATATGATTTCGTGTAGTGGATCTGATTTGAGACAAAGTTGGATTTCTGTCGCTGGTAGACAGAAATGTCATGAGTTGGTCTTCGAGTGCATGGTGCCGCCTGTCTGAAAGGCTTATCGAATAATTGGCAGCTTTATCCACGTTTTTATGAGCTTCGTTGATCAGGGCAATGTAATTCACTTTTCCTTGATCAACCGAATCACCTAAGCGCATAAAAAGTCTTTGGCTCGCAATAATTTCTTGCTTTCTATTGGCGATTTCTGAATGGGCAGACCATCGATATTCCGGGATTTTCTGGACGAGGCCTGCCTTGACTGGATTTATAGCAATGTATTGAATGGCAGAGATTAAGTATTTCTGATTGAGGATCTCTTGCGAAAAATACCGATTGCCGAAAACTGCGCCACTCTGATTGATTTTTCTGGCGTAATAGTGTGCAAATTGGGAGTTGATTTTGTGCATCACTTTATTCAGCGGTATTTCCTGCATTTCGACCAGTAGGTGGTAATGGTTGTCCATGATCGTATAGTAGAGGACATGGCATCCCGTATCCGCCACAACTTTACGCAGGATGTCGAGAAACTGGGCTTTGTCGATTGTATTTTCGAAGATGTGGAATTTGTTGTGGCCGCGGTGGGTGATGTGGTAGACGCCGCCGGGATGAAATTGACGCAAGGGTCTGGGCATGGGCTGGTTCTCCTTGTCTGGCCGCCGAAAATTTCCAGCAGAGGTTAAAATCAGACAAGATGAGTTTGTGCGTTCTGACGCACCAAAAAGCGGACCTGACACCAGTGTATCAGATCCGCTCTTGTGGAGAAGTCCTAATCGTGCGACAAAATTCGCGCAAACTCGACAACCGTCAATCGGTCACAAAATACAGGGCAGCTTCACCTTTTTCGCGGTTGGCGGAGACGATGATGTCGCGGCCGGTTTCATTGATCACGGATACGTTGCTGGGGCCGACGCCTTCGTCGATCAAGGTCGTTTCGAGTTCCAGTCTGCCAGTTGCCCCTGCTCCAGTTGCCCCTGCTCCAG
>CAZCMX010000010.1:33213-47704 GCA_964499985.1 uncultured Mageeibacillus sp. | reverse complement strand
GCTCCAGTTGCCCCGGCCCCGGCCCCTGCTCCAGTCCCAGCTTCGCCCGCACCGCTGCCTTCACCGGCGGCTGTCACACAGAAAAGCTGCATCTTGCCGCGCCGGCAGCCGCCGACAAAGGCGGGGCGTCCGCGCAGGGTGGCGGCAACGACGACGTGATAGAATTCACTGACCTCCGGGTGTTCATAGATGCGTTCATAGTGGCCGTCCTTGAGCTTGTAGATGCGGAAATACTGGCCGTGGAAGGCTTCGATGGTGGCGATTTCCAACTCGCCATCGCCGTCGAGGTCGATGGCGGCGAGGTCGCTGACGGGCCAGTCCATGATCTGTTCGATCGTCCAGTCCTGGCCGGCGGCGGCAGGTGGCGTCACGATGAAGGCGCCTTCACGGGCGCCAACCATGGCGGCTTCGCGGCCGTTCCAGGTGACACGGGAGTAGCCGTGGTTCTGGGTCAGGCCATCCTTGAGCACGGTCAAGTTGATGGGCTGGTTCAGGTCGCGGGGCAGCTCGGCGACATAGATCTTGCCCGGGGACGACCAGTCTTCCTTGGTTTCCTTTTTCGTGGCCAGGGTGCAGCCGATGAAGTACTGGCGGCCGTCGGCTGCCGTCAAGACATCGAAGCGGTGGATATAGGGCAGGGTGAAGAGCTCCTTGACGGCAAAGCTGCCGTCGGTCTGGGGACGGACCCAGACGATGGTCGCTTCTTCCCATTGGAACATGCGGAAAAATTTCTGGTTGGAGAGGAATTCGCCATGGGTGCCGGAAAGCGGGACAAAGCTCATGGTGCCGCCGGGTGCGGACCAGACGATGCGCTGCTGGTCATAATCGGGTGCCGCATAGGCCAGGCAGGCTCCTTCGCCTTCGGTGGCGAACAGGGCCAGGCGCTCGCCATGGGCTTCGATCTGGCCTGTGGCATAGCAGCGGTTGAGTTCGGTCAGGAATTTCTTTGCAAATTGCATGGGACCTCCGGATTTGGGTTGGATTTGCTGCGTTCAAAGCAAGGGCGGTTTGTTCTTCAGCTGGCTGGATGGGCGGGCACGAGGGTAATCGCTAAGCCTTTGGCCCGGAACCGCTCGAGCTCGGCCGGGTCGGCGGAGTCATCTGTGATCAGGTGGGTGATATCGCTGAGGCTGCCGCTGAGGAAATTGCGCTCGCGGCCGATCTTGCTGCCGTCCGTGACGACGATTTTGCTGCCATTGCAGCGCTTGAGCATCATCTGGTTGATGGCTGTCTCGGGCAGGACTTCAGAGGTGATGCCGCCTTTGACACTGATGCCGGAAACGCCGATCACGCATTTGGTTGCCTTGATCTTGGACAGGGTGTTCAGGGCAAATTCGCCGATCAAGGATTGCTTATTGCCATAGACTTCGCCGCCGGTCAGGATGACTTCGACCTTGCGGTCATGGGGCAAATGGATCAGCTTGGCATTATTGGTGACGATGACCACGGACTTGTCTTTCAGATAGGGCACGATGCGCATGGCGGTTGAGCTGGAATTGATGAAGACGACGTCCTTGTCTTCAATCATCAGGGCGGCGGTCCGGACGATTTCGTCTTTGACGAGATCAAGATCGCTGGACAGCGGCTCGACCGCAGCCTGGGCGGATTCCTGGCTGGCCAGGCGGACGCCGCCGAAGAACCGCTCGACCAGTCCCTTGCGGGCCATCTGGTCGAGGTCGCGCCGGACGGTGATTTCCGATATCTTGAGCCATTTGGCCAGGGTGACGACCTCGGCTGACTGGTACTGGGCCAGATGGTTCATGATTTTGTCCTGCCGCTTCTGGATCACACTTTTACTGCTTTTCATCGGCTTGCCTCATATTTCCTGGAATTCCCGCTCTCTGGCGGATTTGCGGATTCGACCCGGACGGGATGGACCTGGACGCCAAGCTCCTGCAATTGGAAAACTGCTGAGGGGTCAGCTGAATCATCGGTGACTAGAATGGAAGCGGCTCTGGCAGAGCCGATCAGAAAATTATTCTGCTGGCCGATTTTGGAACCATCCGCCAGGATGATGCACTGGGCCGAACGCCGGATCATCAGTTCATTGATGGCAGTTTCCTGCAGCACGCTGGTGAAAATCCCGCCGCCGGCACTGATGCCGCTGACGCCGATGAAGGCTTTGCTGGCCCGGATCCGCGAGAGGTTATTGACGGCCATTTCGCCGACCATTGATTTCTTATTGCCGCGGACTTCGCCGCCGGTGAAGATCAGCTCGACACCCGGGTCAAGATCCATGGACAAGGCGAGCCCGTTATTGGTGACCACGATGACCTTCTTATTCCTGAGATAGGACAGGAGCTGGATGGCTGTGGTGCTGGAATTGATCAATATGGTGTCGCCTTCCTCGACCAGTGAGGCCGCGTGCCGGGCGATCGCTGACTTGCTGGCCTGGGACAAGGCTTCCGTTTCGGCGGATGGATCGTCGTACAATGTGCCATTGATCAGATTGGCGCCGCCCCGGACCATCCGGACAAAGCCTTGGCCTGCCAATTCCTGCAGGTCACGCCGGATGGTCAGGTTGGAAACGCCCAGCTCGCTGGCCAGATCATCCGTCGAGACATGGATTCTGTCCTGGAGGATCTGGAGAATCGATTGCTGGCGTTTCTGGACGATGGCTTTGCTGTTTTTCATGCAGGCCTCTATGCTCGATCGTTTGAAAATCAATGTCTGGTCATGATTAAAAAGTTCATTTAGATCATTTTATTGCATGAAATTTCGAAAATCAATCCTAAAATAAGAAATATTTGCGGCAAACTCTTTCGTAACAGTGTATATATGAACATTATGTGTGCAAATAAAACATAAAACCGAAGGCGCTCTACGACAATCAGTAAAACTTCCAAAATATGCGGGAAAAGTTGTTGAAATTGTCAGTTTCAAGTGTAGAATAAGAAATATGAAAACCGTAAAACCTGACCATTTGATCAAAACGATCATATAAAACCTGAAGCCATTTGATTGCTGAACATTTATGCCAAGGAGATCGCCATGTTCAAGGAATTGCTCGAAAAGAACCGAATCTGCTTCCATGAAGGATTTGCTTCCTGGCAGGAAGCGGTCGAGGCTTCGTGCCAGCCCCTGCTGGACCAGGGCGCGATCACCCAGGAATACATCGCGGCCATCATCAACAATGTGACCGAATATGGCCCGTATATCGTGATTGCCCCGGATATCTGCATACCGCATGCCCAGCAAGGCCTGGGTGTCAATGAAACTTCGATCAGCTTCATGCGCACCGCAGAGCCGGTCCATTTCAGCGACGATCCCGAGCAGGATGCCCGCCTGTTTTTTGTCCTGGCCTCGGTCGATAACGATGCCCACTTGAAAAACCTCCAGGCGATGGTCGAAGCGGTCTCCGATTCCGACCAGGTTGCCATCATGCTTGCCGCCACTTGCCCTGAAGATCTGGCCACTCTCCCTTGATTCAGCGATGATCCGGTACAGCTGACGGGTCGTCTTGAATAGAACCACTCACCACAAGGAGGTACTTATTTGATGGATGCCGTAACCCAATTCCTGCTGAGTGTCTGGGCGTTCTTCCAGAACAACATCCTGACCAAGCCCGCGTTTTTCGTTGGCTTCATCGTCCTGCTCGGTTACCTGCTACTGAAAAAACCGTTCTATGAAGCCCTGGCTGGTTTCATCAAGGCAACCGTTGGCTACATGATCCTCAACGTTGCCGCCGGTGGCCTGGTCACCAATTTCCGCCCGATCCTGGCTGGCCTGAATGGCCGCTTCCAGCTCAATGCCGCGGTCATCGATCCTTATTTTGGCCAGGCGGCCGCCCAGAAGGCTGTTGAAGCTGCTGGCAAATCGTTTGCCATGATGATGCAGGTCCTGCTTTTGGCCTTCATCTGGAACCTCGTCCTGGTCGCCCTGCGCAAAATCTCCAAAGTCCGCACGGTGTTCATCACTGGCCACATCATGGTCCAGCAGTCATCCACCGCTCTCTGGCTCGTCCTGTTCGCCTTCCCGAGCCTGCAGCAGATCCCGACCCTGATCATGCTCGGCCTGCTTCTGGGCACCTACTGGGCTGTCTTTGCCAACCTCTCGGTTGAAAGCACCCAGGAACTGACTGAAGGCGGCGGCTTTGCCGTCGGCCACCAGCAGATGTTCGGCATCTGGCTGACCGACAAGCTGGCCACCCGCATGAGCCGTGGCAAGCAAGGCAAGAAAATCGAGGATCTCAAGCTGCCTGGCTTCCTCTCGATCTTCAATGAAAACGTCGTAGCCACCTCAGTCCTGATGACCGTCTTCTTCGGCATCATCATGGCCATCCTCGGCGAACCCTACATGCGCGAACTCGACAAGACCGGCTTCGCGGCCTCCCAGAACTTCGTTTTCTATATCCTCGAGAAATCCCTGTTCTTCTCCGTTTATGTCAGCATCCTCCAGCTCGGTGTCCGCATGTTCGTCTCTGAACTGCACGAATCCTTCCAGGGCATCTCGCAGAAGCTCCTGCCTGGCTCCCTGCCGGCGGTCGACTGCGCGGCCACCTACGGCTTCGGCCATCCCAATGCGATCACCATCGGCTTCCTCTTCGGTGCGATCGGCCAGTTCATTGCCATCATGGGCCTGATTGTCTTCAAGAGCCCGGTCCTGATCATCACCGGCTTCGTGCCTGTCTTCTTCGACAATGCCACCTTTGCAGTCTTTGCCAACAAAAAAGGCGGCCTCAAGGCAGCCATGCTGATCCCGTTCCTGTCCGGCCTGATCCAGGTCCTCGGCGGCGCCTTCGCTGCAGCCTATTTCCAGCTTGGCCAATTCGGCGGCTGGCACGGCAACTTTGACTGGGATACCCTCTGGCCGGTCATCGGATTTGTGATCAAGAACTTCACCTATGTCGGTGTGGCCCTGTCTATCATTCTCATGCTGGCGATCCCGCAGCTGCAGTACTATAAGGGCAAATACCGCCGCGAAAACTATTTCAAGGTCGCTGAAGACTTTGAAAATGCCAAGGCACATGATGCGACCTGAGCCTTGCCTGAAGTGAATCGTCTGCGCTAGAGTATTAGAAAAGTCCCGGGGAGCAGGTGGGCCGGCTGCAGCAATACAGCCAGCCGCCTGCTCCCACCCCCCAAAAGAAAGAAGGTACCTCCAATGTTGAAAGTCATCGCAGCCTGTGGCAGTGGTATGGGCTCCAGCCAGATCATCAAGATGAAGATCGAAAAAGTCTTTAAAAAGCTCAGTATTCCGGTGGAAATCCACCATTCCAGCATCAGCGAGGCCAAATCCCTGGCCAGCCAGTACAATGTCGTCTTCTGTTCCGAGGCCCTCAAGAACAATTTCGCCTCAGCTGCGGAAAAAGGGGTCATCGTGATTGGCCTGAAAAACCTCCTGGACGAGAAGGAAATGGAAGCCAAGGTTCTCGACCAGATCGTCAACAAGGCCTGATCATCCAGCCGAACCAAGTCTCATGCACAAGGAAAAGAATGCCGGCCAGTCCTGAAAGGGAAGAAGGTCCGGAGCACGTCATATACAGATTTATCCTGCAACAAGAGTGGAGATTTTCATGATTACACAGACCGTCACCATCAAAAATCCGCTGGGCTTGCATGCCCGCCCGGCCAAGAATTTCGTCCAGGTCGCGACCCAGTTCCAGAGCACGGTCACTTTTGCCAAAGACAGCAAGTCTTTCAATGCCAAATCGATCCTGATGGTCATGAGCGCAGGTGCGAAATGTGGCCAGGCCATCGACCTCTCTTGCGATGGACCCGATGAAGTGCAAGCGATGACGGCGCTCGTCGCGGCGATCGATACGGGCCTGGGGGAATGACATGACCCAGCCTGTACGGTCGAATTCCCAGGTCCCGGTCAAACTCGGCTTGTATGAAAAGGCCATGCCTCAGGCACTGACCTGGCCGGCCAAATTGGCGGCGGCCCGTACTGCGGGCTACGATTTTGTCGAAATCAGCATCGATGAGACCGCAGAAAAGCTCAGTCGCCTCGACTGGCCGGCGCTCGAACGGCGCCAGCTGCGCCAGGAGATGGATCTGGCCGGTATCCGGATCGAGACGATGTGTCTGTCCGGCCACCGCAAATACCCGCTCGGCAGCCCGGATGCGGCGATTCGCCGCGAAAGCCTGGCCATCATGGCCAAAGCAATCGACCTGGCTGCAGACCTGGGGATCCGGATCATCCAGCTGGCCGGGTATGACACCTACTACGATCCGTCCACTGAACAGACCCGCGCCTGGTTTGCCGCAGGCCTCCAGCACTGTGCCGATCTGGCCGGCAGGGAAGGGATCATCCTGGGCTTTGAGACGATGGAAACCCCGTTCATGGATACCGTCGGCAAGGCCATGGCCTATGTGGAGGCGATCGATTCGCCGTATCTCCAGGTATACCCGGACATCGGCAACCTGACCAATGCGTCGCTGCTGTATGGCCAATCCGTGCCGGATGACCTGGAGACTGGCCGCGGCCATATTTGTGCAGCCCATTTGAAAGAGACCATTCCCGGCCATTACCGGGAGATCCCCTATGGCACCGGACATACCGATTTCCGCCAGCTGGTGCCGAAGCTGCAGGCGATGGGTGTCCACCGCTTCACCGCAGAATTCTGGCATGTCGGCGAGCCTGACTGGCAGGCTGTTTTGCGTGGCAATGCCGCATTTCTGCGCCCCTTTTTCTTACCCACGAACGGCCAAGAGGAGGCACTATGAGCAAGATTGATGAACTGAACCGCGAAAAATGGATCCTGGGTGCATTCCCGGAATGGGGCACCTGGCTCAACGAAGAAATTGACGCCGAAGTCGTCGAACCTGGCAGCTTCAAGATGTGGTGGATCGGCTGCACCGGCATCTGGGTCAAGACCGAGAACAGCACCAATATCGCGATCGACCTCTGGTTTGGCAATGGCAAGCGTTCCCAGAAGACCAAGGAGATGGAAAAGTTCCACCAGATGCGCAATATGACCGGCGGCCGACTGACCCAGCCGAACCTGCGCGCAGCCCCGATCGTTTATGATCCGTTCGCCGTCACCACCGTTGACGCCGTGCTCTCGACCCATTACCACAATGACCATATCGATCCTTTCTTTGCCGCCGCCGTCATGAAAAACTGCGCCGCGGACGTGCCGTTCATCGGCCCGCAGGAAAGCGTCAACCGCTGGCTGAGCTATGGTGTGCCGGCCGAACGTTGCCGCGTCGTCAAGCCCGGCGATGTGATCAAGGTCAAGGACACCGAGATCGTGGCGCTCGACTCGTTTGACCGCACCTGCCTGGTCACCGCTGACGAGGATATCCGTGGCGTCTGCCCGACCGATATGGACGAGAAGGCCGTCAATTACCTGATCAAGACCCCGGCCGGCAATATCTACCACAGCGGGGATTCCCATTATTCCGTCTACTATGCCAAGCACGGCAAGGACCACCAGATCGATGTCGCCCTCGGCTCCTACGGTGAAAACCCGGTCGGCAATCAGGACAAGATGACCTCGATCGACATCCTGCGCATGGCTGAAGCCCTGAACACCAAGGTCGTCATCCCGTTCCACTATGATGTCTGGTCCAATTTCAAGGCGGATCCGCTGGAGATCCTGATGCTCTACAATTACAAGAAGCATGTCCTGCAATACGGATTCAAGCCCTTCATCTGGGATGTCGGCGGCAAATTCACCTACCCGCAGGATAAGGACAAGATCCAGTACCACTATCGCCGCGGTTTCGAGGACGCCTTCACGGACGAACCGAACGTGCCCTTCCGCTCGATCCTGTAAGTTTTTCCCGCAGATCCATCAGACAACCTTCTTTGGGGGAAGCCCTCATCCGTGCGCGGGTGGGGGCTTTATTGCCTGAGTGACATGAATCAAAGCAATTCTTGCCATGTTTTGTGTAAGATAATCATAGAGCTGGCTCTCCGGAATCTTTATAATGATGCAGCATCGTCTGTGGTGTGAATTCAAAAAAGGTGCAAGGAGGGCCATTTTTCATGGCTTTACATGTTGTCAATGAAGCTCGGCGCTGTCTCAATTGCAAAAAACCGCTTTGCAAAGCGGGTTGTCCAATCGAAACTGCCATTCCGGAAATGATCCAGGACTTTCTCGGCGGGAACCTGGAACAGGCTGGCCAGCACTTGTTCGAAAACAATCCGCTGTCGATCATCTGCTCTTTGGTCTGTGATCATGAAAGACAGTGCGAGGGCCATTGCATTCTCAACAAAAAGGGCATGCCGATCCATATCAGCAGCATCGAACACTATATATCAGATGCCTATCTCGAGCGCCATTCAACGGCTCGGCCGCCGCGCAATGGCAAACAGGTGGCCATCATTGGCTCTGGACCCGCCGGGATCACGATTTCTGTCGTTCTGGCGAGCCGTGGCTATGCTGTGACCTTGTTCGACAGCCGGGAGCAGATCGGCGGCGTCCTTCAGTACGGCATTCCGGATTTCCGCCTGCCGAAAACGATCCTTGAACGCTATCGCAAGTTGCTGCTCGAAATGGGGGTGCGCATCCGGCCGAATACCATGATTGGCTCGGCCCTGAGTGTCGATGACCTGTTCCGCGACGGTTATGCTGCGATTTTCATCGGCACCGGCGTCTGGCGGCCCAATACGCTGAAAATCAAAGGGGAAAGTCTGGGCAATGTCCATTTTGCCATCGACTACCTGTCAAACCCCGATGCCTACGATCTGGGGGATTCAGTCGCTGTGATCGGGGTTGGTAATTCAGCGATCGATGCAGCCCGGACCGCGATCCGCAAAGGCAGCCGCCAGGTCACCATCTATGGCCGCAAGCCGACGGCCGCTGCCTCCAGCCGCGAGATCGACTATGCCAAAATCGACGGCGTCGAGTTCAAGTTTTGCCTGATGCCGGTTGAATTGACCGAAGCAGGCCCGGTCATGCGAACGCTCGAGTATGCTGCAGACGGAACTGCCAGCGAGCTGGAAGGCTCCGATCTCCTGCAGCCCGCTCAATCGACCATCATTGCCATCAGCCAGGGCCCGCGCGACTATATCGTCAATACCACCACCGGTATTGAGACCTCCAGCCGCGGCCTTGTCGTCACGGATGACTGCGGCTCGACCTCAAGACCGGGCGTCTTCGCTTCCGGTGACGTCGTCAACGGCGCCCGCACCGTCGTTGAAGCCGTCAAATATTCCCGCCTGGTCGCCGATGCCATGGACCGCTATATGCAAGGCCAGGATCTCAGCTGCAAGAACAATTGACAGCATCCTGGCCAGAAAAGACATGCCAGGCCAGATCAGGTCGCCTATAATGACAGTATTGGTGAAGCAGCGACCAGCCCAAGGGACAAGCCCTTTCAAGGATTCGTTTTGGGACTGGCGGCTCAAAAAAAGCTGGCAGCAGCTGACCGGGAGGACTGTGGCGAATGGCGGGACCGTGGTGGAAGGACAAGATTGTTTATCAGATCTATCCGAAGAGCTTCTATGACTCGAATGGGGATGGGATCGGGGATTTGCGCGGCATCATCGAGAAGCTGCCCTATCTGGCCGACCTGGGGGTGGATATCCTCTGGATCTGCCCATTCTACCAGTCACCGATGGCTGACAATGGCTATGATATTTCCGACTATTACCGGGTCGATCCGCAGTTTGGCACCGATGAGGATGCCCTCGAGCTGATTCGCGCCGCCGATGCGCGCGGGATCAAGATCATCCTGGACCTGGTGATCAATCACACCTCGAATGAGCATGAGTGGTTCAAGCAAGCCTGGGCCGATCCAACCGGGGAGTATGGCCAGTATTACTATATCCGCGAAGGCCAGGCGGGCGGCCCGCCAACCAATTGGCGCTCGCTGTTCGGCGGCAATGCCTGGGAACCGATCCGCGATACTGGACTATATTATCTGCATGTCTTTGCCAGGGAGCAGCCGGATCTCAACTGGGAAAATCCGGTCGTCCGGGAAAAGCTCTACGCAATGGTCAATTGGTGGCTCGACAAAGGCCTGGCCGGTTTCCGGATTGATGCGATCACCTTCATCAAGAAAAACCTCGAGTTCCCGATGCTCGAACCTGACCAGCCCGACGGCCTGGCCCTGATCCAGAAGGCCAGCCTCAACCAGCCCGGGATTGAAGATTTCCTGACCGAGCTCAAGGAACGGACCTTCAAGCCACACCAGAGCCTGACCGTGGCGGAGGCCCCCGGGGTGCCATTCGAGGACCTGCCGAAATACGTCGGCGAAGACGGCTTTTTCTCGATGATCTTCGACTTCTCGATCGCTGATATCGATATTTGCGAGGATGTCTGGCATATTGGCAGCGGCTGGACGGTGCCGGATTTCCGCAATGCCTTCTATGCCTTGATGGCCGAGACCCAGAAAACCGGCTGGAGTGCCAATTATCTGGAAAACCACGACCAGCCCCGCTCCCTGAACAAATACATCCCGGCCCAGGACATCGGCTATGCCAGCGCGACGATGCTCGCCTGCCTGGTCCTGCTGGCCCGCGGCACCCCCTACATTTACCAGGGTGAGGAGCTGGGCATGACCAATTGCCCGATGGACTCGATCGACGAGTACAATGACCTGTCGACGCACGACAAATATGCACGCGCCCTGGCTGCCGGACTTTCCGAGGCTGAGGCGCTGCAGGCGATGTTTGCCCGCAGCCGCGACCATGCCCGGACCCCGTTCCCCTGGGATGACAGTGAAAAAGCCGGCTTCACGACCGGCCAGCCCTGGCTGAAAATCAACCCCAATTATCCGCAGGTCAATGCAAAAGCCCAGATGAATGACGGTACATCCATCCGGGCCTTCTACAAAAAACTGATTCAGCTGCGCAAAGCGCCAGCGACGCGGGACTGTCTGGTCGATGGCGATTTCCAGCCGGTCGAGGCTTTGGACCAGCACATCATCGCTTTCACCCGCAACCACGGAACCGGCTCGGTCCTGGTCGCGCTCAATTTCCAGAATCAACCGGCAACCTTGGCCATCGCTGACCAGTATGACACGATTTTGCTGAACAATTCAGCGACCATCGACCGCCATGCCGGCCAAGTCAAGCTCGCGCCCTATCAGGCTGTGGTGCTCAGCCGCGGGACCGAAGCCTGAGCACCTGCCTGGATATCGGGATTGTTTCAGACTTCGGTCAGGCCTGGGAGGCCGCCTGGGCTGAGCCTTGAGCCCAGCCACCCATGCCGCCGCGACCGCCACGGCCGCCAAACTGGCTACCCGTGCCATCCTGAGCAGGCGTGCCACCACAGACACCCTGGCCGCCCAGACCACCGCGACCACCACGGCCACCCATCATGCCGCCCAGGGCACCTTCGCCCGTACCGTCACAGGCTGCGATGGCAGCTTCGATCTGGGCCAGGCGCGCATCGGACTCAGCCTGCGTCAGGCGGCCATCTTCGACCAGCTGAGCCAGACGGTCCTGCATCAATTTCAGCCGCTCGGCCTGGAAGGCATCGAGCTGGCCAGCAGCTGCTGCCTGTTCGCCAAGCGTTTCGCCGTTCTGGCGCGCCGCATAGACATCATCGACCGATTTGCCAGTCAGCCCGGCAATGATCTCGGCTGGCGATCCATAGATGGAAGCAGCAAAGGATACACTGGCGAATGCGACCAGGATGGTTGTGACGATGGCCAGGACGACCAGCACTTTTTTCGATTTCATTGTGATTCACCTTTCTTTCTGCACCGTTCAAGGTGCATTGTCCGGCACCGTGTGGTGCCTTGTATGTTCAGGATAAGAAACAAATGTGATGAAAAAGTGAGAAAAATGTATGGAGAAAAATATTTTTCCAGCGCGATCCGTTCTGGGCTAGGCGATCCGGCCAGCGCATGGGATACTGGTTTCAAACCTGAGACAAGCACCTGCTCGAAAATACGGAAAAGAGCGCCCGATGCCGAAAACAACTGCAGACCATCCCCTACGTGATCGCTGGCGCCAGCTGACCTGGCCGCGCCGCGTGGCGATTGTGCCCGTTCTGCTGGTGCTCATCTACCTGTTCTGGGAGGTTTCGCGCATCCCCTGGCAGGATTTGTCGGAATTCATCCCGCATACCCCCTGGCTGGCGGCTTTTTCGCTTGTTTTCCTCTATGCTCTGAAAACCATCCTGGTGATCATCCCGCTCAATGCCCTCTATTTTACAGCCAGCCTTTTATTTCCGCCATTCTATGCCGTCCTGGTCTCCCTCGCAGGCCTGATGGTGGAAATGACGATCGGCTATTATTGGGGTTCCAAATGGGGCGTTGAGCAGATCGTGCCCCGGCTTGAACGCTACCGGTTTTCCCGCTGGATGCTGCAGCTGACCCAGAAAAACCCCCTGGCCAGCTGCATCATTTTCCGCTTCCTGCCACCCCCGGCTGACCTGACCAATATGTTCCTCGGTGCCGCTGGCATTCATTTCCCGACCTTTCTGCTCGGCTCCCTGGCCGGCTTCCTGCCCAAAATCATTGCCATCGTCATGGCGGGCGAGGCCTTGTTCGGCGACCGGCCGACCGCTTTTTTCTCCCTCGTTTCGCTGGTTCTGGTCCTGGAATTTTCGCCGCTCCTGATCCTGAGCCTGATCAACAAGATCCGGTCCAAAAGGTCCTGAATCCGGTTCAAGACGTCCGGAACGGGATTTTTGACCGCCCTGATTTGATCTGGCAGGCGTACAATAGGAAATGTCTCCAACCAGCTGCACCTTGGCCTGTCTGGAGGGCTCCTCAGCCAGCCAGACGAAATTTGTTCTGTGTGACTGCAGTTACTCACAACGGCTCCAGACCTGTGCTAAAGTTGCTAACGTTTACGGTATATCAATACTCGCCTTATAGCTAAAGCCAAATCCATTGGGAGGAATCGAAAAATGAGCAAAAAAGTCCTGATCGTCGGCGGTGTCGCCGGTGGCGCATCCGCAGCAGCCCGCGTCCGTCGCCTGGATGAGTCGGCCCAGATCATCATGTTTGAAAAGGGGCCCCACGTCTCTTTTTCCAACTGCTCACTGCCCTATCACCTGAGCGGCATTGTGCCGGAAGCCGACTGGCTGGTGCTCGTCGATCCCGAAACCTTCAAGGTCAAATACAATATCGATGCCCGGGTCAATAATGAAGTCGTCGCCATCCATCGCGAGGCCAAGTCTGTCACCGTCAAGAATGTCCTGACCGGCGAAACCTATGAAGAAACCTATGACAAGCTCTTCCTGTCACCCGGAGCTAATCCGATCGTGCCCAATATCGAAGGCGCTCGCAACGAAAATGTCTTCATCGTTCGCAATGTGGTCGATATTGACAAGCTGAACAAATTCCTCAAGAAGGATTCAGTCAGTGATGATAATAACCAGAAGAGCAATATCAGCGACGTTGTCGTCATCGGTGGTGGTTTCATCGGCCTTGAAGTAGCCGAAAACCTCAGGAAAGTCGGCTTCAATATCACCCTCGTCGAGGCCGCAGACCAGGTCCTGGCGCCATTTGACTATGACATGGTCCAGATGGTCCACAAAACCCTGATCGACCATGGTGTCAACCTGATTGTCGGTGACGGGATCGCCAAGGTCCTGCCCAATGCGATCGAGCTGGCCTCCGGCAAACAGATCCCGGCCCAGGCTGTCGTCATGGCGATCGGTGTCCGCCCCGAAACCAGCCTCGCGGTCGCAGCTGGCCTGGAAATCGGCAAGACCGGTGGCATCAAGGTCGACCACAATTATGTCACCAGCGACCCCGACATCTACGCCGTCGGCGATGCGATCGAAGTCTTCCACCGCCTGCTCCACACCCCGACCCGCCTCGCCCTGGCTGGTCCGGCCATCCGCCAGGCCCGTGCCGCTGCCGACCATATGTACGGCATTCCGCACCAGAACAAAGGCGTCATCGGTTCCTCAGTGGTTGAGGTCTTTGACATGAATTTTGCCTCGACTGGCCTGACCGTCAAGGCGGCAGAACGCGCCGGCATCCCGGTCGACTCGGTCTATGTCATGCCGGGTGATAAAGTCGGCCTGATGCCTGACGTCAATGTCATGCATTTCAAGCTCGTCTATGAAGTCCCGACTGGCCGCATCCTCGGTGCCCAGGCTGCCGGCAAAGGCAATGTCGACAAGCGGGTCGATGTGATCGCCACCCTCGTCACCATGGGCGGCACCATCGAAGACCTCAAGGAGCTTGAGCTCTGCTATGCGCCGCCCTTCGGCACCGGCCGCGACGTTGTCAATATCGCCGCTCTGGTTGCGATCAATAACCTCAACGGCGACCTCGAGGAGGTCAAAGTCACTCAGGCCCGCGAGTTGGTCGAAAACGGCGCCTTCATTGTGGACGTCCGTGAACCCGGCGAATTCCGCCATGGCCACCTGAATAATGCCGTCAACATTCCGCTGAGCCAGTTGCGCGACCGCGTCAGCGAAATCCCGCGCGATGTACCGGTCTATGTGCACTGCCGTTCCAGCGCCCGCAGCTATAATGCCTATATGGCCCTGAAAGGCCTCGGCTACACCAATGTCAAGAATATCCAGGGCTCCTTCCTCGGCATCTGCCTCTACGAATATTTCAATGACCAGGCCACCGGCCGCACCCCGATCGTCACCAAATACAATTTCAACTGAGCCCCGGCT
>CAZCMX010000010.1:0-33113 GCA_964499985.1 uncultured Mageeibacillus sp. | reverse complement strand
GGCTTAGACTGTTTGAGGCCGCCACCCTGGCGCGCGAGGTAGCGCCCCCTCAGCGGCCATGGATCGAACCCGCTTCACAGACCCGTATCAAATCACAGCGCTTTGCGAAACAGGCCCCGTGGGTAGCCGCGGCTGGTATCGGTCTCGAGCAGGACGAATCCGCGTGACTGGTAGAAGCTGACGAGGGGTTCATTGGTCAGGGCGGTGTGCAGCTCGACGGACTGGAAGCCCTGGCCGAGCAGCCAGGCCTCGGCGGCCTGGAACAGCAGGCGGCCGACGCCGGTCTGCTGCAGGTGGGGATGGACGGCAAAGCGGGTGAAATAAGCCCGGTCCGGACTGAGCCGGACCAGGCGCACGGTACCGATCAGGGTATGCTTGTGTTCGGCGACGATGACATGATCGCGGGCGATATGCTGCTCGAGATCGGAGACGGTTTCGGAAAAAGCATCCAGGGGCGTGGTAATGCCGGATTTGGCGGCATAGACCTGCATCGCCCACTGGATCAGTTTCAGAAGCTCGGCGCTATCAGCCGGGACGGCCTGGCGGAAGGTGATGTCTGCGTGCATGTGGGGCAGGGTGCTCAGCCTTTGTAGTCTGGCGCGAGCAGGCGGACCAGCACGGCCTTCTGGGCATGGAGCCGGTTCTCGGCCTCGTCGAAGATGACGGACTGCGGGCCGTCGATGACCTCGGCGGTCACTTCGTAGCCGCGATAGGCGGGCAGGCAGTGCATGAAAATCGCATCCGGTTGGGCCAGATCCATGAGCTCGCGATTGACCTGGTAGGCGCCGAACTGCTTGACCTTTTCAGCTTTTTCGGATTCCTGGCCCATGCTGACCCAGGTGTCGGTATAGACGACATCGGCGTCCTGGATGGCCAGGCGCGGATCTTCCGTGATGATGACCCTGGCGCCGGTCTGGGCGGCGGTCGCCTGGGCTTCGGCGACGCTGGCCGCGTCGCAGGCATAGGCGGGCGGGGTGGCGACGGCGATGTCCATGCCGACCTTGGCCGCGCCGTGCATGAGGGAGACGGCCATATTGTTGCCATCGCCGAGATAGGCCATTTTCAGGCCCTTGAGCTGGCCCTTGTGCTCGCGGATCGTCTGCAGGTCGGCCAGGACCTGGCAGGGGTGCATCAGGTCGGTCAGGCCATTGATGATCGGGATCGTGCCGAACCGGGCCAGGTCGAGGACGTCCTGATGGGCAAAGGTCCGGATCATGATGCCATCGAGGTAGCGGGACATGACCTGGGCGGTGTCTTCGATCGACTCGCCGCGGCCGAGCTGGATGTCCTGGCTGGAGAGGAAGAGGGCATGGCCGCCGAGCTGGTACATGCCGACCTCAAAGGAGACCCGGGTCCGGGTGGAGGATTTGGCAAAGATCAGGCCGAGGGTTTTGCCCTGGAGGATCGGATGGGGCCGGCCGGCCTTGACATCGGCTTTGAGCTTGTCGGCCAGGTCGAGAAGCTCGAGGATTTCCCCGGTGGTGGGATCGTTCAAACTGATGAAATGCTTCATGGGGCAGCTACCTCCGCCAGGACCAGGCCGAGATCTGCGACAAACTGGTCGATTTCGGGTTTCTCGATGATCAGGGGTGGCAGCAGGCGCAGGGTATGTGTGCCCACTGAGCCGATCAGGTAGCCGGCATCGAGGCACTTGCCCTTGACCTCGGCGGCAATGGGCTGCTTGAGCTCGATGCCCAGCATCAGGCCGGCGCCGCGGATTTCGTGGATCTGGCCACTGGTTTCAGCCAGTTCCTGCAGTCTTTCACGGAAATGGTCGCCCAGACCGGCTGCTTTCTGGACCAGGTGGCCTTTGTCCAAGGTCTCGAGGACGGCGAGGGCAGCGGCACAGGCCAGGGGATTGCCGCCGAAGGTGCTGCCATGGTCACCGGGGGTGAAGCCGGTGGCGGTCTCCTGGTTGGCGATCGCGACACCGATCGGGACGCCGCCGGCCAGGCCCTTGGCCAGGGTGATGATGTCTGGCTTGATGCTGTAGAGCTGGCTGGCAAAAAACTTGCCGGTCCGGCCGACGCCGGTCTGGATTTCGTCGATGATCAGGCGGGCGCCGGTGCGGTGGCAGGCGGCGACTGCGGCGTCGACAAAGGCGAGGGTGGCCGGATGGACCCCGCTTTCGCCCTGGATCAGCTCGAGCATGACGGCACAGGTGGTGTCATCGACGGCTGCCTCGAGGGCGAGGACATCATTATAGGGAATATGGACGAAGCCTTCCGGCAGCGGCGCAAAGGGGGCGCTGTATTTGGTCTGCCCGGTGGCGGTGGCGGTGGCCAGGGTCCGGCCATGGAACGATTGCATGGCGGTGACGATCTTGGCCCGGGGCTGGCCTTTCTTGAAGAAATAGCCACGGGCGAGCTTGATCGCGGTCTCATTGGCCTCGGCGCCGCTATTGTTGAAGAAGACGCGGCCGTCGCCAAACAGGTCGCCCAGCTGCTGGGCCAGGCGGGCCTGGGGTTCATTGTAGAAATAGTTGGAGCAATGGATGACCTTGCCGGCCTGCTCAGCAATGGCAGCGGTCAGGGCGGGGTGGGCATGGCCGAGGACATTGACGGCGATGCCGCCGATCATGTCGAGGTAGCGCCTGCCGGCCGTATCATACAGGTAAACGCCGCTGCCGTGGTCGATGCACAGGGGGGTGCGGCGACCGAAGGCCTGCAGGTAATATTGATCGTCGGTTGCAATGACCGACTGGAGCTTGGGATCTGGATTCATGGTCATAACCGTTCCTTTCCGGACACATAGATCAGATGTGGGCAGCAGGGTTGTCAGGGGTGATACCAGTCAGATTTTCTCGCCATTGTAATAGGGTCGTCGTTCGAGGGTGATCATGGTGCCAATACCCTTATTGGTGAAAATCTCTAAAAGCAGGCAATGCGGGATGCGGCCGTCGATGATATGGGCCCGGCCGACGCCGCGGCGCACGGTGTCCAGGCAGCCGAGGACCTTCGGGATCATGCCGCCGCTGATGATGTCGCGCGCGATCAGGTCATGGATTTCGGCCTCGTTGAGGACCGGAATGACCTGGAGCTCGCCGGTTTCGTTTTTGGCCATGACGCCCTCGACATCGGTCAGGGTCATCAGCTTCTCGGCCTGGAGGGCGGCGGCGATTTCGCTGGCCACGGTATCGGCATTGATATTATAGGTCTGGCCATCGGCGCCGATCCCGATCGGGGCGACGACGGGAATGTATTCATCATTGGCCAGGGTCTCGAGGACCTTGGTATTGATATGGGTGATCTTGCCGACATAGCCGATATCGAGCGGGTCGCCGGCATCGTCGGTGGTGATTTTCTCGCATTCGATCAGGCCGCCATCGATGCCGCTGATGCCGATCGCCTTGGCGCCGAGCTGGCCGAGCCGGGAGACGATTTCCTTGTTGGTCTTGCCGATCAGGACCATCTGGGCGACCGACATGGTTTCACTGTCCGTCACTCGCAGGCCCTTGCGGAACTCCGAAGGAATGTCGAGGCGCTTGAGCATGGCATTGATGTCGGGACCCCCGCCATGGACAAGCACGGGATTGATGCCGATGTATTTGAGCAAGGTGACGTCTTCCATGACGTCGTTTTTCAGATCCTCATTGATCATGGCATTGCCGCCATATTTGATGACGACGGTCTTGCCGGCCAGACGCTGGATATAGGGCAGGGCTTCGATCAGGATCTCGGCTTTGCTGATGAGCGATTGGATGTCCTTCATGGGTTTCGTGTCTCCCGTTCAATGATTGCCTGGGGGATGGGACTGTCGGGGCCTAGGGCTTCAGATCGAGCCGCCGGCAGCGATCAAGCCCTCGCGCTCGGGAAGGCCTGCCATGAGGTTTAAGGCCTGCAGGGCCTGGGAGGCGGCTCCCTTGCCGAGATTGTCGATGGCGGAGAAGACCTTGACCTTGCCGGTTCGCTTGTCGGCGGTGACCGCGAGGTCGCAGAAATTGGTATAGGCGACATGGCGGGTTTCCGGCAGCTGGCCGGCGGGCAGGACCCGCACAAAATAGTCGTGGCTATAGAAGCGTTCATAGAGCTCGTGCAGACCCTGAGGATCGACGGAGGGCATCAGGTCGGCGTAAATGGTGGCCAGCATGCCGCGTTTCATCGGCGCCAGGTGAGGGGTGAAGGTCAGGGCCAGGGGTTCGGTCTGGCCGCTCAGGAGGGCGGCCTCCTGCTCGATCTCGCTGGTATGGCGGTGGCCGACCGCGCCATAGGGCTTGAAGCTGGACTCGGTTTCGCAGAAGGAGTAGGTCAGGTCAGCCTTGCGGCCGGCGCCGCTGACCCCGGAGGTGGCATCGATGACCAGGCCGCCCGTATAGACCAGACCAGCCTTGAGCAGGGGGGCCAGGCCGAGCAGGGAGCAGGTCGGATAGCAGCCGGGATTGGCCACCAGCCGGGCTCCGGCGATCGCCTCGCGATACAGCTCCGGCAGGCCATAGACGGCCTCGGCCAGGAGATCCGGCCGGGGATGCTCGAGCTTATAGGCCCTTTCGTAGACCTCGACATCCTTATAGCGGAAATCGCCGCTATGGTCGAGGACGCGTACGCCGCGGTCCAGCAGTTCAGGGACCACGGTCGAGGAAACGCCGTGCGGCAGAGCAGTCACGACGATATCGCAGTCCGCTGCCAGCTGGTCCAGGTCGAGTTCCGAGAGCTTGAGTTCGGTCAGACGGCGGAAAGCCGGATAAACATCGGCAAAGCTTTTGCCGGCATAGCTCTGGGAGACCAGGGTGGTCATCTCCAGGCCTCGATGGACGGCCAGCAGCCGGACCAGCTCCATGCCGACATAACCGGTTGCACCGACGATTCCAATGCGTGTCTTGGGATCAGCCATGTCACACTCTCCTTTGTTCCCTGAAATCTAATAAATATGCATAATAGTGCATAAAAAACCAAAACGCAAGTCGTTGCACAAATTCTCAGGATAAATTTGTGCCATTGGCTGATTTTTCATGGGCTGACCTTATTATACCGCCCTTTCCCAGCCGCTTTAAAGTCAATCTTATCAAAAGAAAGGCCCAGAAACTGGGCAATTAACAAGTAAAAAGTCAAACTGTCTAAAGATGGTGGTGTTTCCTTGTTGTGAATGCCAGAACCCTGCCGGAAATCGCCAAATCTGGGCTGGAAGTTTTGGTGATTTTCGCGACTGGAGAATGCATAAAGTCAATGGTATAGTCTGGCATAGGGTCGTCAGTCGATCCGCTACAGCAAGTGACCCGGTAAGGGTGGAGGTAAATATCAATGGCCAGTGTTGTTCTGAAAAATGTCTACAAACGTTACGAAGGTAATGTGATCGCTGTCAGTGACTTCAACATCGAGATTGCTGATAAGGAATTCATCATCCTGGTTGGTCCTTCCGGCTGCGGCAAGTCGACCACCCTGCGCATGATCGCCGGTCTCGAAGAAATCAGCGACGGCGAATGCTATATCGGCGACCGCCTGGTCAATGATGTCCAGCCCAAGGACCGCGACATCGCGATGGTTTTCCAGAACTACGCCTTGTACCCCCATATGTCTGTCTATGACAATATGGCTTTCGGCCTCAAACTCCGCAAATTCCCGAAAGACGAAATCAAGCGCCGCGTGACCGAGGCTGCCAAGATCCTCGATATCACCCACCTGCTCGAAAGAAAGCCCAAGGCCCTCTCCGGCGGTCAGCGCCAGCGTGTTGCCCTCGGCCGTGCCATCGTCCGCGACCCGAAGGTCTTCCTGATGGACGAGCCGCTGTCCAACCTCGATGCCAAGCTGCGCGTCCAGATGCGTGTTGAGATCTCCAAGCTGCACCAGCGCCTGAACACCACCTTCATCTATGTTACCCACGACCAGACGGAAGCCATGACCATGGGTACCCGCATCGTCGTCATGAAGGACGGCTTCATCCAGCAGATCAACAGCCCGACTGAGCTGTATATGCATCCGGTCAATACCTTCGTCGCCGGCTTCATCGGTATGCCGCCGATGAACTTCATCCCCTCCAAGCTCACGGTCGAAGGCGACACCGTCAAGCTGTCCTTCTTCGGCTTCACGATCACCCTGCCGGAAAAATACTCCGTGCCGGAAGTCAAGGCCTTCAATGGCAAGGACGTCATCATGGGTGTCCGCTCCGAGGCCATCTCCGACGAAGCCAGCTTCGTCGAGGCGAACAAGGGCTGCTCGTTCAAGGCTCTTGTCGATGTGGTTGAAATGCTCGGTGCTGAAACCTACCTCTATGTCACTCTCGGTGACATGAGCATCACCGCTCGCGTCGATCCGACCGAAAAGCACTCCCATGTCGGCGATAATGCCACCTTTGCCATCGACGGCAAGCGCATTCACCTCTTCGACAAGGAAACCGAGCGTGCCATCCTCAACTAAATCCGGTCGCTTGACCAGAAAACCTGCACAGCTGGCTGGGACGAAAGTCCCGGCCAGCTTTTTTGCAGGGCAAAAAGTTGTTTTCAAATTGAAACATGCATATGAAATTCCTGAGTTATGATAAAATAAGGCGTAACAACCGGGATCGATTGATATTCCCGCAGTAAAAAGGGGTTCATAAAATGGAAGAGCTGAAACGAGTCATGCGCGAAGCCGCGGCGATCCTTGACAAAACTTCCGGTGTCCTGAATGCAGATGGCACGATCCTGGCCTGCACCGATGAGCGGCTGGAGGGCACCGAGGACCTGGCGGTCCGCGCCGTTGTCTTGTCCGATGAAACCACCGTCCTGTCTGCCGGCAAGATCTACCAGAAGCTGGCCACCTCGGAAAAACCGGACCTGATCACCTTTATCGATGGGACGGATACCGTCGCCCGCAGCTACCTGGATCTGCTCAGCCACTGGATTTTGTCCGAGCTCAAGGAACCCGATACCGATGTCGAACGCGATGCCTTCCTCAAGAATGTGCTTCTGGAAAATGAGCTGCCCGGCGATGTCCCGCTCAAGGCCCGCGAATATAAGATCCAGTACACGACGCCACGCCTGGCTTTCCTGATCCGGATCGACCATGCCGAAGAGGTCGATTGCCTTGAGATCGTCCAGAATCTGTTCCCGGACAAGCGGACCAGCTTTGTGCTCGCCATGGATGAGGAAACCATCGTCCTTTTGACCGATTTCCCGAAAGAGGACAGCGATTTCATCGACCGCACGGCGGCCACGATCATGGACACCATCAATGCCGAGTCCCTGGCCAAGGTGCGCATCGGCATCGGCATGGTTGCCGATTCCCTGAAGGATGCCGCCAAGTCCTACCGTGAAGCCTCGCTGGCCCTGACGGTTGGCAATATTTTCGAATCTGACACCTATGTCATGCGCTATGACAAGCTCGGCCTCGGCCGCCTGATCTACCAGCTGCCGCCGACACTGTGCCATATGTTCCTCGATGAGGTGTTCCCCAAGGGCGCCTATGAATCATTGGACAGCGAGACCTTGCTGACCATCCAGAAATTCTTCGAGAACAACCTCAACGGCTCCGAAACCAGCCGCCAGCTGTTTGTCCACCGCAATACCCTGGTCTATCGCCTGGACAAGGTCCAGAAAATCACCGGCCTGGATTTGCGCAGCTTTGATGATGCGGTCCTGTTCAAGCTGGCCTCGATGGTCCGCCGCTATCTGGAAAAGCAGGAGAAGGGTTCGCTCAAGACAGCCGCAAACAAATGGTGGCACAGCTGAGTCGAGACGTTAGCAGCAAGGAGGGCTCGTCTTGATCGAATTCAGACGCGTGACAAAAACTTATTCGACAGGCACCATAGCCCTTCGTGACGTTTCCTTTACGATCGAGAACGGTGAGTTTGTCTTCATCATCGGGCGCAGCGGCGCCGGCAAATCCACCCTGATCAAGCTGCTGACCTGCGAGGAACGACCGTCCGCAGGCCAGGTCCTGATCGATAAATTCGACGTGTCCAAGATCAAGCGCCGCTATGTGCCTTTCCTGCGGCGCAATATTGGCATGGTCTTCCAGGACTTCCGCCTGATCCATACCAAATCAGTCTTCCAGAATGTGGCATTTGCCATGGAGATTGTCGGCTCCTCGAGCAAGGCGATCAAGCGGCGGGTGCCGATCGTCCTGTCGATTGTCGGCTTGCGTGACAAGGCCCTGGTCCGCCCCCGGATGCTGTCCGGCGGTGAGCAGCAGCGCGTGGCGATCGCCCGGGCGATGGTCAACAATCCGATGCTGCTTCTGGCCGATGAGCCGACCGGCAATCTGGATCCGGCTAATTCCGAGGCCATCATGGCCTTGCTGGAACAAATCAACCGCAGTGGCACCACCATCATCATCTGCACGCATGACCGCGACCTGGTCGACCGGATGAAAAAACGGGTCATCGAGATCGATGATGGCAATCTGGTCCGCGATGATTGCCAGGGCGGCTATGCCCAGACCAATCCCGTCTGCCCTGCTTATCAAAGTCAAACGGAAGGGCCGGCCGAGGAACTGCCCCGGTCGGAAGCTGTTTCATGAGAACGACGCTGCTGCGCCATTCCCTGTCTGAAGGGTTCAACAATCTGGTCCGCCATCCGCTGGTGACCTTGGCCTCGATCACAACGATCGCCCTGATGCTGTTTTTGCTCGGGGCTTTCACCTTGTTTTCGGTCAATGCCCGTCAGATGATGACCCGGGCCGGTGAACAACCGCCGGTCGAGATCACCCTGGAAATCGGGGTGAGTGAAGACCAGATCGAAGCGATTGAGGCTGACCTGGCCGCCAATGTCAATGTGCGGGAATATACCCTGTACACCCCGGAACAGAATTTTGACACCTTCAAGGCCAACTTGGGCAAGGATGAGCTGTTTTCGGACTTTTCGGCCGAATACATTCCCTATACCTTCGCCATCCGCCTGCATGATCCGGCGGGCAGCGCGGATTTCAAAGCCCATACGGAAGGCCTGCCAGGCGTCCGCAAGGTGGACATCGAGCTCAAGGTCATGCAGTTCCTGACCAAAGCCATCCGCTGGGTCAATTTTGCCACGCTGGCTGCCTTTGTGGTACTCGGCGTGGTCACTTTCTTCATTATTTCCAATATGGTCCGGGTGGCTGTTTTCGCCCGTGGCGATGAAATCAGCATCATGAAATATGTCGGTGCCACGAACTGGTATATCCGGGTCCCCTATATCCTGGAGGGCGCGGTGACCGGACTTCTGGGCGGCAGCCTGGCCTGGCTGACGGCCTATGTCATCTATTCCCAGATTTATGACACCGTCATGCCCAATACCTTGCCCTCGGATGTCCTGGCAATGATCGCCCCGGCCGACCTCGCCTCTCTGGTCCTGCTCCTGAACCTGGGCCTGGGGATTGGCATCGGTGCCCTGGGCAGCGCGGTCTCGGTCCGGCGCTACATCAAGGTCTGAGGGGTTTGCCATGCAGATACTGCCAAACATCTCCCGAAAACAATTCTCTCTGGCCCGGCTCCTCGGTTTGGTGCTGGTCCTGGCCTTATGCCTGTCGCTATTGCCATCCCTGCCGGATACCATGGTCCTGGCGGCAACGACCAAGGAACAGCTCGATGCTGCCGTGGCCCAGCAAAGCTCGATCGCCAAAAGGCTCGACCAGATCGAGAAGCAGCGCGACAAGCTCAACAAGGAAAAGCTCAACCTGTCCGGTGACCTGGCCTGGCTGAAAACCCGGACGAAACAGCAGCAGTCCCTGTACGAGGATAAGACCAACCAGCTCCAGGCTGCCCTGGAGGCCCTGAACCAGGCCTACCAGGAATATATTGCCGCCGAGCAGCGGCTCACCGACAAGCGGGCCCAGTATGTCGAGCGGCTGCAGGTCATGTACGAGCACCAGCAGCATTCCATGCTCGAGCTTTTCCTGGAGTCCGGCAGCATCCAGGGCTTTTTCACGACCTTGCAGTTCATGTCGATCGTCGAAGATACCGATGAGCAGATGATCGAAGATTTGCAAGATGCCAAGGACGAGGCCACTCTGGCCAGGGACAATGCCGACCAGAAGGCCAAGGAAATGAAGTCCGTTGTCGAGCAGGTCGAAGCAGACCTGGCCAAAATCAAGGCCGATGCGGCGGCCGTCGCCACGGATCTCAAGGCGGTCCAGGCTGACCTGGCGGCCCAGGAAAAGGCCGAAGATGAGCTGAACAAGGAAGCCGAACGGATCAGCTCCGTGATCTACCAGCTGCAGCTCAAGCTCGCAGCAGAAAACGAGGCGCGCAAGAAAGGCGGCAGCTGGACCTGGCCGGTGCCGGGCCATACCAGCATCACCTCCAAATTCGGCTGGCGCATCCACCCGGTCTACCGGTACAAGAAATTCCATTCCGGGATCGATATTTCCTCTCCTCTGGGATCGAAGGTTGTGGCCGCCCGCTCCGGCACTGTCATTCTGGTCAGTGCTCCGGTCCAGGGCCGCAATTATGGCGGATCCGGGTATGGCAACTATATCGTCATCGACCATGGGGATGGCAAGGCCACCTTGTATGGCCATCTCAAGCAGACCGAGGTCAAAGTCGGCGAGGAGGTCAATGCCGGGGACCGCATTGGCCTGATCGGCAGCACCGGCACCTCGACGGGACCCCATCTCCACTTCGAGGTCCGCGTCAAAGGTACGACCGTCAATCCATCCGATTATGTCGGCTGAATCATCAGACCAGGCTGCCGGAATCGAACTGGCAGCCTGGATTTTTTCCAGGAGAAGACTATGACTGACCACAATCCCCTGTCCGGCTCGCCGGTCCAGCCCCATCCAGCCACCTCTTCGAATCCGGTCAGACCACATGGCCATCTGGGCCGGACCATTCTGGTGATCCTGGTCACCATGGCCCTGACCTTTGCCCTGACCGTCGGTGCGGGGGTTTTTGTCCTGCTGCAGGCGGGCGTTTCGCTGCTGCCTGGAAGCCCCTCCCAGAGCCTGGGCATCCAGTTTGCCACGGACGAGTCGACACAGGCTGCCCTGGCAAAATTCCGCTCGGTCTATGATACGCTCGACAAGAACTACTATAAGGATCTCTCGGATGCCGAGATGCTGGCAGCCATGACCAGTGGCCTGGTCAATGAGATGGACAGTCCCTATACCATGTACCTCGATGCCGAACAGACCCAGCAGATCGCCGATTCGATGAGCGGCAACTATGTCGGCATCGGTGCGATCGTGTCATTCAATGCGGCCTCACAGGTGGAAATCACCGAGGTGGTTGAGGACAGCCCTGCCGAAGCCGCGGATCTGCGCGCCGGAGATATCTTCATCGCCGTGAACGGCCAGTCCGTCGAGCGGATCCAGGATGTCAACCAGCTGGCCATCCTCGTCCGGGGCGAGGCAGGGACCGAGGTGGAACTGGAGATGTTCCGGCCTTCGGCGAGCAGACGCTTCACGATCAAGGTCGAGCGGCGCTCCATTACCACGGCCAGCGTCAGCCACCGCATGCTCGATCCACAGACCGGCTATGTCCGGATCTCGGAGTTTTCAACCGGCGTGGCGGACCTGTTCATCCGAGCCGTTGAGGATCTCAAGGCCCAGGGGGCGCGCCATATCGTGTTTGACCTGCGCAACAATAGCGGCGGTCTGGCCAATGAGGTCATCGACATGCTCGATTATCTATTGCCCAAGACGACGATTGCCCGGATCGAGGGTCGCCAGGACGGGAAGGCCTTCGCACAGGAATGGACCTCTGCGGCCAGCATGGGTGTGCCTGCGGATATGCGCTATGCGATCCTGATCAACGAATTTTCCGCCAGTGCCTCTGAGCTGTTCACGGGCTGCCTGAGGGACCTCGACTTGGCCGAGGTGATTGGCACCCAGTCCTTTGGCAAGGGCTCCGGCACCCTGACCTTCAACCTGGCGGATGGCTCCTCGGTCAATGTCACGAACTTCCTGTACTATCTGCCGGGCGGCTCCAGCATCGAAGGGGTCGGCCTCGTACCGGACGAGACCGTCGAGCTGCCGGAACAGGCGGCTGGCAAATCGATCCCTCAGCTGACGGCTGAAGATGATACCCAGCTGGCCGCCGCGGTTTCTTATCTCAAGACCCTGGCCGGCAGCGGTTCCTGAGCCAGGCGGGACGGATCGCATGTCTGACGGATATGAGCTTCTGGCCAGCCATTACGACGCTTTGCAGCAAGCGGTGGATTATCCGGCCTGGGCCAGATTCATCCTTGAGCTCGACCAGCGTCATAGCCTGAGAACCGGTGCCGGGGACGGCTTTGACGGACGACCACTCTTGCTGGATCTGGGCTGTGGCACCGGCACTTTTGCCCTCGCGATGGAGCAGCATGGCTATGATGTGATCGGGATCGACAACTCAGCCGCCATGCTGCAGACCGCCAGGGAGAAGGCCCAGGCCCAGGGCAGCTCGGCCCTGTTCCTGCAGCAGGATATCAGCCGCTTCGAACTGTTCGGCACGGTCGACCTGGCGACCTGCCTGCTGGACACCCTGAATCACCTGGTTCAGCCGGCAGCTGTGCAGCGCCTGTTCGACCTGCTGGCCAATTACCTCAATCCAGGGGCCCTGTTCATTGCCGATGTCGGCACCCACCGCCATTTCGCAGTCAGCCGGGGCAATCGCACGATCATCCAGGACCATGACAATCTGACCCTGGTCTGGCAAAACCATTACCGGCCGCAGAGCTGCCTGTCGCGGGCCAGCCTGACCTGGTTTGCCCGTGCGGAGGATGGCCGCTATGAACGATTTGACGAAGAAGTGGCCGAGCGGTATTATGACCACGCTTTTTTGCAGAAGGTTGCCCGGAACGCCGGCCTGGAATTCATCGCCCGGACTGGCGAGCTGACCCTGGCACCGGTCCGCCGCAGCAGTGAACGCCAATTCTATATCTTTCGCCGGAGGATCTCCTGATGAATGACCCCGCCCAAGCCCTGCCAAACCCGACAGCTGCTCCAGCTGGAGACTATATGGTCAGTGCCCTGGCCCTGAACGGCCAGGTGCGCGCCTTTGCCTGCCGGACCACCCGGCTCTGCCAGGAGGCCCAGAACATCCACCAGATGTCGCCGATGGCAGCCGTTGCCCTGGGCCGCCTGATGACCGGGACCTTGCTGCTGACCGAACAAGGCCTGAAAAATGCCACAGATACAATCAGCGTGGTCATCCGCAGCAATGGCCCGCTCCAGGGCATGACGGTCGTTGGCACTGGCCGGCAGACCGTGCGCGGCTATTGTGTCCAGCCGGTCGTGGAGACGCTGCACAAGCGGCCGGGCAAGCTCGACATCGGCCAGGCCGTCGGAGAAGGAACCCTGACGGTGATCAAGGACCTCGGCCTCAAAGAGCCCTATATGGGCAAGGTCGAGCTGGTATCCGGCGAAATTGCCGAAGACCTCACCTATTACCTGGCCTCCTCGGAGCAGACACCGTCTGCCATGGGCCTGGGTGTGCTGGTCGATGCCCAGGGCATCAGCCATGCCGGAGGCTTCATGGTCCAGATGCTGCCAGATGCGACTGAGGAAACGATCCAGTATCTGGAGACCCGCCTGGGGGGATTCCCGGAGGTGACCTACTGGATGCAGGAAGGATTCAATCCGGACCAGATCCTCGATTTGCTGTTTGGTGATCCCCAGATCCAGTATTTTGAGCATAAGCCGCTATCTTATGCCTGCACCTGCTCACGCGAGCGGATGGAGCAGAACTTGATCGCCCTGGGAGCCAGCGAGCTTTTTGACCTGGCCCAGGACCCGGACGGCATCAACCTCGAATGCCATTTCTGTTCCAGCCACTACCCGTTCAGCCAGCTGCAGCTGCAAAAGCTCTTGGCCGACCTGGTGAAACCCGGGCCAGTCTGAGCCTTCCAGGCAAGGGATTTGCCCAACACAGCAGAAACGAAAAAATTTGTCAAATGTTGCCGGAAAATGCTTGCATTCCCGAAAACATTGTACTATATTAGTTGTTGCGCGACTTTGCCGGGCGTATTTTAGCCCTGGCGCGTTGCGCAGACGATGATACCGGAGATTGCCGTCACGGCCGCTGCGGCCGCAAGGCGGGTAACTTCGGAGGAGTCAGTCCGATTCTAGTGAAATTGGGCGGCAGTCACCAGACACACGCAGCGTATGCCTCACCGGCATGGGCCCAGCGCGACAGCCTCAGTTAACCAGAGGCATGAAGACTGGGTTTTCTGTTGGAAGAGGATGAAACGCCCGGCACAGTTGATGACTGACCAGCAGCACACCAAGGAGGAACCACAGACCATGGCCGCAAACCAGAAAATCCGCATCCGTCTCAAGGCATTCGATCACCAGATCCTCGACGAGAGCGCCGAGCGCATCGTTGACACCGCCAAGCGCACCGGCGCCAGCGTATCCGGTCCGATCCCGCTGCCGACTGAAAAGGAAATCGTCACCATCCTGCGCTCCCCGCACAAGGACAAGGATGCCCGCGAGCAGTTCGAGATCCGCACCCACAAGCGCCTGATCGACATTCTCGCCCCCAATGCCAAGACCGTCGAAGCTCTGATGAAGCTCGAAATGCCGGCTGGCGTCAACATTGAGATCAAGCTGTAAGGCTTGTCATAGACGACAACACGACAGACCAAGCCGTGTTGTCGTTCTGGTCATGTTCACCCGGGACACGGGCGAACCAATAACCAAGGAGGTTTAAGTAATGGAAAAGTACATGCTTGGTAAAAAAGCAGGGATGACCCAGCTTTTTGACGACAAGGGCAACTCGATCCCGGTGACGGTCATTGATTGCGGTCCGCTCGTTGTCGTCCAGAACAAGTCAGTCGAAACAGATGGCTACAAGGCCGTCAAAGTCGGCTACGGCGCAGTCAAGAGTGCCAATCGCCCCCACAAAGGCCAGTTCGCCAAGGCGGGAGTCGAAGCAAAGAAGGTCCTGCGTGAATTCAAGTCCGAAGCGGACTACACCCTCGGCCAGGAAATCCGGGTCTCCGACATGTTCGCTGCTGGCGATGCTGTCGATGTCAGCGGTGTGTCCAAGGGCAAGGGCTTTGCCGGCAACATCAAGCGTCACGGCCAGTCCGGCGGACCGGAAACCCACGGTTCGATGTACCATCGCCGTGTCGGTTCGATGGGCCCGAACACCGATCCTGCCCGTGTTTTCAAAGGCAAGAAGCTGCCTGGCCACATGGGTGCAGTCAATGTAACCGTACAGAACCTCGATGTCGTGATGGTTGACGGTGAACGCAACATCATCGTCATCAAGGGCGCTGTCCCCGGACCCAAGGGCGGCCTGGTCGAGATCAAGTCGTCTGTCAAGTCCAAGTGAGACGGCGTAAAGGAGGAGCATAACAATGGCACTAGTTGATGTATACAACATGGATGGCATCAAGACGGGCAGTCTTGAACTGTCCGACGCCATCTTCGGCATCGAGCCGAACCAGGACGTGCTGCATCGCGCCGTTCTCAATTACCTGGCCAACCGCCGCCAGGGCACCCATTCGACGAAGACCCGCAGTGAGGTCGCCGGTGGTGGCAAGAAGCCCTACCGCCAGAAAGGCACCGGCCGCGCCCGCCAGGGTTCGTCCCGTTCCGCCCAGCATGTCGGTGGTGGCATCATCTTTGGCCCCAAGCCGCGTGACTACAGCTATACCCTGCCCAAGAAGGTCCGCCGCCTGGCCATGAAATCAGCCCTGTCCTCCAAGGTCGCCGCTGGCAGCCTGGTGGTCGTCGACAAGCTCGAGATGGCTGAAATCAAAACCAAGCGCATGTCCGAAGTCCTCGGCAAGCTCGGTGTTGACAAATCGGCCCTGCTCGTCACCCTGACCCGCGATGAGAAGATCGAGAAATCTGCCAGAAACATCGTCGGCGTCAAGACTGCCCTGGTCAATACGATCAATGTCTTCGACATCCTCAAGTTCGACAAGTTTGTCGTGACTCAGGAAGCGATCCTCAAAGTTCAGGAGGTGTATGTTTAATGAGCACCGCACACAACATCATCAAACGTCCGGTCATCACCGAAAAGAGCACCGCTGACGCCGCTCTTGGTAAGTACACCTTCGAAGTCGCCGTCAACGCCACCAAGACCGAGGTCCGGAAAGCGGTTGAGCAGCTGTTCGACGTCAAGGTTATCAAGGTCAATACCGCCAATTATGACGGCAAGACCAAGCGCCAGGGTGTCCATGTCGGGCTGACCCCCAGCTGGAAAAAAGCTGTAGTCACGATCGACACCGAGCCCAAGGCTGAGAGCTATCTGCAAAAGGGCGGCAAATCCGCCACAGCCGGCAAGAAGTACAAGAACACCATCGAGGAATTCGGGTTCGGCCAGTAATGCCGGGCGCCCTAGAAGAAGGAGTGAAACAAGATGGCAGTCAAAAGCTATAATCCGACTTCTCCCGCCAGAAGGCAGATGACCGTGGCTGATTTTTCACAAATCACCGCCAAAGCGCCTGAAAAATCCCTTCTGGCTCCAAGAAGCAAAACCGGTGGCCGTAACGCCTATGGCCGCATCACCGTCCGTCACCATGGTGGCGGCAACCGCCGCAAGATCCGCATCATCGACTGGAAGCGCAACAAGACCGGCATGAAGGCCGAAGTTGTTGCCCTCGAGTATGATCCGAACCGCACCGCCAACCTCGCCCTGATCCAGTATCTCGATGGCGCCAAGGCCTATATCCTGGCTCCTGAGGGCCTCAAGGTCGGTGACAAGGTCGAAAGCGGCGCAGAGGCTGACATCGTGGCCGGCAATGCCCTGCCCATCGAAGCCATCCCGGTCGGTACCGTGATCCACAACATCGAGCTCAAGCCTGGCAAGGGCGCCCAGATGGTCCGCACCGCCGGTGCCGGCGCCCAGCTGATGGCCAAGGACGCCGCTTATGCCCAGGTCCGCCTGCCTTCCGGTGAAGTCCGCATGGTCTCCATCCATTGCAAGGCCACCATCGGTTCGGTTGGCAACAGCGAGCACGAGAACATCAATATCGGCAAAGCTGGCCGCAAACGCCACATGGGTGTCCGCCCGACCGTCCGCGGTGTCGTCATGAACCCCTGCGACCACCCGCATGGTGGTGGTGAAGGTAAATCGCCGATTGGCCGTCCCGGCCCGGTCACGCCCTGGGGTGTTCCGACCCTCGGCAAGAAGACCCGTGACCGCAAGAAGCCTTCTGACAAGTACATTGTCAAGAGAAGGAACCAGAAGTAAACGACAGGAGGCTTAAAAGATGAGTCGGTCTACCAAAAAAGGCTTTTTCGTTGCCGAATCGCTGCTGAAGAAAATCGAAGCGATGAACGAAAAAAATGAGAAGAAAGTCATCAAGACCTGGTCTCGCGCCTCGACCATTTTCCCGGAAATGGTCGGACACACGATGGCTGTCTATGATGGCCGCAAGCACGTGCCGGTCTACGTCACAGAAGAAATGGTCGGCCACAAGCTGGGCGAGTTCGCTCCCACCCGGACCTTCAAGGGCCATGCCGGATCCGAGAAATCCTCGGGTTCGCGCTAAGACAGCCGGTAGCGAAGGGAGGAAACAATAGTGGAAAAGAAGGTTATGAGCAAGGAATACTTGCTGGAAAACCGTGAGGAAATCCTCGCAACCTACAACAAGGACGCCCGCCGTTTCCAGAAGTCAGCCCTGCTGACCAAAAAGGAAAAGAAAGTCCTCGGCATCGGCAAGGACGAAGGCCGCGCCATCGCCAAGAATGTCCGTGTGACGCCGCGCAAAGTCAATATCGTCGTCGACCTGATCAAGGGCAAGTCCCTCGATGAAGCCTACGCGATCCTGCGCTATACCCCCAAGGCGGCTTCACCGGTCCTCGAAAAGCTGGTGAAATCGGCCGAAGCCAATGCGGTCAACAACAACAGCCTGTCCCGCGACGCACTCTATGTCGCTGACTGCTATGCCAACCAGGGTCCGGTGCTCAAGCGCATCATCCCCAAGGCCCGCGGCAGTGCAGCACGCATCCACAAGAGAACCAGCCACATCACGGTCGTTCTCAAGGAAAGAAATTAAGGAGGGCAGCGAATGGGCCAGAAAGTCAATCCCCACGGCTTGCGCGTTGGTGTCATCAAAGATTGGGACACCCGCTGGTACGCCGACAAGAAAGATTTCAGCAAATTCCTCGTTGAAGACAAGAAGATCCGCGATTTCGTGAAAGCCGAATGCTTCAAAGCTGGTGTCTCCCGCATCGAGATCGAGCGCAAGGGCGAAGAAAAGACCCTCGTGCAGATTTCGGCCGGCAAGCCGGGCATCATCATTGGCCGCCAGGGCGCTGGAATCGAAGATCTGAAGAAGAAGCTCGTTGCCAAATTTGGCCGCCAGTTCTTCATCAATATCAACGAGATCAAGTCCGTCGATACCGAAGCTCAGCTGATCGCTGAGAACATCGCCAAGCAGCTCGAGGAACGTGTGTCCTTCCGCCGCGCCATGAAGCAGGCGATGGGCCGGGCCATGAAGGGCGGCGCCAAGGGTATCAAGACTGCGGTCAGCGGCCGTCTCGGCGGTGCCGAAATCGCCCGCAGCGAACACTATCATGATGGCACGATCCCGCTGCAGACCCTGCGCGCCAATATCGAGTATGGTTTCGCCGAAGCCAAGACCACCTATGGCCGCATCGGTGTCAAGGTCTGGATCTATAAGGGTGCAGTCTACAAAGCTCCCCGCAAAGTGAAAGTATCGGAAGGAGGCGAAGCCTGATGCTGCTTCCCAAACGTGTCAAACGCAGAAAACAGCACCGCGGCCGCATGACCGGCAAAGCCACCCGTGGCAATGTCGTCGTCTATGGCGATTACGGCCTGCAGGCCATGGAGCCTGTCTGGATCACCAGCAACCAGATCGAAGCTGCCCGTATCGCGATCAACCGTTTCATCAAGCGTGGTGGCCAGGTCTGGATCAAGATTTTCCCGGACAAGCCCGTCACCGCCAAGCCGGCTGAAACCCGAATGGGTTCCGGTAAAGGTTCCCCCGAATATTGGGTAGCTGTCGTCAAGCCCGGTCGTGTCCTGTTTGAGATTGCCGGCGTCAGCGAAGAAGTCGCCCGTGAAGCCATGCGCCTGGCCGCCCATAAACTGCCGTGCCAGACCAAGTTCATCGCCCGTGAAAAGGAAGGTGACGTCAATGAAGCCCAATGAAATCCGTGACAAATCCTTTGACGAGCTGAACAAGGAACTCGCTTCCCTGCGCGAAGAACTGTTCAAGCTCCGTTTCGCCCATGCCACCAACCAGCTCGAAAACCCCTTAAAGCTCAAAAGCGTCAAGCGGGACATCGCGCGTGTCATGACCATCCTGCGTGAGCGTGAGCTCCAGGGTCAAAAGAAGTAAGGGGGATTATCCATGAGTGAACGTAACCTCAGAAAGACCCGGGTAGGCCAGGTCGCCAGCGACAAAATGGATAAGACCATCGTCGTGGCAGTCACCGAGCATGTCCGCCACCCGCTGTACAAGAAAATCGTCAAACGGACCTATAAGCTCAAGGCCCATGACGAAAATAACGAATGCCATATCGGAGACAAAGTCAAAGTGATGGAGACCCGCCCCTTGAGCCGCGACAAGCGCTGGAGACTGGTCGAGATCATTGAGAAAGCCAAGTGATCCTTAACCGGTTTATGGAAGGAGGAAGACAATGATCCAGGTTCAATCTAGACTCAAATCCGCCGACAATACCGGTGCCAAAGAATTGATGTGCATCAAGGTTCTCGGAGGATCCTGGCGCAAGTACGCCAATATCGGAGACATCATCGTTTGCTCGGTCAAAGAAGCAACACCCGGTGGTGTTGTAAAGAAGGGTGAGGTCGTCAAGGCCGTGATCGTCCGCTCCAAGCGTGGCGTCCGCCGCTCGGACGGTTCCTACATCAAATTTGACGAAAACGCAGCCGTCATCATCAAGGAAGACAAGAATCCACGCGGTACGCGTATCTTTGGGCCTATCGCCAGGGAACTTCGTGACAGGGACTACATGAAAATCCTGTCTCTGGCTCCCGAAGTCCTGTAAGGAGGCACACGTAGCATGAAAGTACATGTCAAAAAAGATGATTCCGTTTACGTGCTGTCGGGCAAAGACGCTGGCAAGACCGGCAAAGTCCTGAAGGTTTTCCCGGTCACCGGCCGGGTCATCGTCGAAGGCGTCAACATGTCCGTCAAGCACCAGAAACCGCGTGGCCGCTACCAGCAGGGTGGCATTCTCCACCAGGAAGCCCCGGTTTCCAGCTCCAATGTCATGGTCGTCTGCAGCAAGTGCAAGCGTCCGAGCAAGATGGGGCGCAAGGTCATGGCCAATGGTGACAAAGTCCGCGTCTGCAAGGCCTGCGGTGCCGAAATCGACACCATCGCAGCGGCCAAGAAGTAATCGGCGAGGAGGATTTTAAAATGGCCAGACTGAAAGACAAATATCAGAAGGAAGTCGCACCAGCGATGATGACGACTTTCAAATACAGCTCGTCGATGCAGATCCCGAGGCTTGAGAAGATCGTTCTCAACATGGGTGTCGGTGAAGTCAAGGACAACCCGAAGGCGATTGAAAACGCTGCCCGGGACATGGGCCTGATTGCCGGCCAGAGACCGGTCATCACCAAGGCCAAGAAGTCCGTTTCGGCGTTCAAGCTCCGTGAAGGCATGAACATCGGCTGCAAGGTCACCCTGCGCGGCCAGAAGATGTACGAATTCCTTGACAAGCTGATCAGCGTGGCCCTGCCGCGTGTGCGTGACTTCCGCGGGATCAATCCCAACTCCTTTGACGGCCGTGGCAACTATGCCTTCGGTGCCAAGGAACAGCTGATTTTCCCGGAAATCGACTATGACAAAATCGACAAAATCCGCGGCATGGACATCATCATTGTCACAACCGCAAACACCGACGAAGAAGCACGCGAGCTCCTGAAACTGCTCGGCATGCCGTTTTCCAAGTAAGCGGGGGGTACGATAAATGGCTAAGAAGTCAATGATCCTGAAACAGCAGGCAGAGCCGAAGTTCTCGACCCGTGCCTATAACCGCTGCAAGCTCTGCGGCCGTCCTCACGCTTACATCCGCAAATATGGCATCTGCCGTCTGTGCTTCCGTGAACTGGCCTATAAGGGACAGATACCCGGCGTTCGCAAGGCCAGCTGGTAAGCGTACCAGAGGAAGGAGGAAGTTTCATGCAGATTACAGATACCATCGCCGATATGCTCACCCGCATCCGTAACGCCGGTACAGCCGGTCACGCGACCTGTGAAATTCCGGCGTCCAATGTCAAGAAAGCCATCGCCCAGATTCTTCTCGACGAAGGTTATATCAGCAAAGTGGACCTGGTCAACGACGACAAGCAGGGCAAGATCAAGATCACCCTCAAGTACGCCGCCAAGAAGCCGGTCATCTCTGGCATCAAGCGCATTTCCAAACCCGGTCTGCGCGTTTATGCCAATACGGACAACCTGCCGAAAGTGCTCGGCGGTCTTGGCATCGCCATCATTTCCACTTCAAAAGGCATCATGACCGATAAAACCGCTCGCAAAGAGGGTGTCGGTGGCGAAGTTCTCGCCTATGTCTGGTAATTCAAACTAAACTCTGAAACGGATTGGCGCCTTGTGGGCCTGGTATCCAGGCCGCCGCAGGGGAGCCATCCTCAATCTCAAGAGCAGGAGGTCCACAACCATGTCCCGAATTGGCAGAATGCCGATCACCATTCCGGCCAACGTTGAAGTCAAAGTTGAAAACAACGTTGTCACCGTCAAATCTGGTTCCACTGTCCTGACCCAGGTGATCCACCCGGATATCACCGTTGCGGTCGACGGCAAGACCATCACCGTCACTCGTCCGAGCGACAACAAGGAACATCGCGCCCTGCACGGCCTTTCCCGCACCCTGGTCAATAACATGATCGTTGGTGTGTCCCAGGGCTTTGCCAAGAACCTCGACATCAACGGTGTCGGTTTCAAGGCCCAGAAGCAAGGCAAGAAGCTCGTCCTGAACCTGGGTTTCTCCCATCCGATCGAGCTTGAAGAACCCGCCGGCATCACCATCGAAGTCCCCGCCCCGAACAAGATCATTGTCAAGGGCGCTGACAAGCAGATGGTCGGCGAAACCGCTGCCAAAATCCGTGCCTTCCGTCTGCCGGATCCTTATAAGGGCAAGGGCGTCAAGTATGACTTTGAAGTCCTGCATCTGAAGGAAGGCAAGACTGGCGCCAAGGGCGGCAAAAAAGGCAAATAAGAAAGGGTGAGATGACATGATTAGCAAAACTCGCAGGAACGAGATTCGCAAGCGGAAACACGAGCGGGTGCGCAGCAAAGTCTCCGGCACGTCCGAACGTCCGAGACTGTGTGTCTTCCGCAGCCTTTCCCAGATCTATGCCCAGGTGATCGATGACACCACCGGCCGTACGCTGGTGAGCGCCTCTTCCCTGGACAAGGAAATCAAAGAGAAGCTTGCTTTCGCAGGCAACATTGAAGGTGCCAAGGCTGTCGGTGCGCTGGTCGCTCAGCGGGCTCTGGCCAACGGTATCGAAACGGTCGTGTTCGACCGCGGTGGCTATCTCTACCATGGCCGTGTCGCGGCTCTGGCAGAAGCGGCTCGTGAAGCCGGACTCAATTTCTAAGCAGGAGGAATAGCCATGCGAATTGATGCAAGCAAACTGGATCTGAAAGAAAAAGTCATCCACATCGGCCGCGTCTCCAAGACGGTCAAGGGTGGACGCAATTTCCGTTTCGCCGCTCTCGTCATTGTTGGCGATGAGAATGGCCATGTCGGCAAAGGCCTGGGCAAGGCTGCTGAAATCCCGGATGCGATCCGCAAGGGGATTGAGGATGCCAAGAAAAACCTGATCGAAGTCCCGCTCAAGGATTCGACCATCCCCCACGAAACCATCGGCGTGTTCGGTGCTGGCAAAGTTCTTCTGAAGCCGGCAGTCGGCGGTACCGGCGTTATCGCTGGCGGCCCTGTCCGTGCTGTCCTTGAACTGGCCGGCATCAAAGACATCCGCACCAAGTCCCTGGGCACCAATAATCCGAACAATATGGTCAATGCGACCATCGCCGGACTTGCCAGCCTCAAGTCACTCGAACAGGTGGCTCGTCTGCGCGGCAAATCTGTCGACGAAATTCTTTAAGGAGGAGCGCGACGATGTCTAAAGTCAAAATCACGCTCTCAAAGAGCACCAACAGTGCGACCCATAAGCACAAGGCAACCATCAAGGCCCTGGGTCTGCGCAAGATCGGTCAGACTGTCGAGCTGGAAGCCACCCCGGCCATCCAGGGCATGCTCCGTCTCGTCGCTTACCTGGTCAAGGTTGAAGAAGCTTGAGGAAGGTGTAAGACTATGAAAATCAACGAATTGAAAGCCTCCCCCGGCGATCGTCAGACCGCTTTCCGCAAAGGCCGCGGTGTCGGCACCGGTAATGGCAAGACCTCTGGCCGTGGCCACAAGGGCCAGAACGCCCGCGCCGGCGGCGGTGTCCGTCCCGGCTTCGAAGGCGGCCAGATGCCCCTTTACCGCCGTCTGCCGAAGCGTGGCTTCAACAATAAGCGCTTCGCCCTGGCCTATATCGAAGTCAATCTCTCGTCGCTGAACAAGTTTGACGATGGTGCTGTCGTCGACATCGATGCCATCCATGCAGCTGGCATTGTCAATGTCCCGAAGGTCAATGACGGCATCAAGATTCTCGGCAATGGTGAGCTTTCGAAGAAACTGACCGTCAAGGCCAGCGCCTTCACCGCCAGTGCCAAAGAGAAGATCGAAAAAGCTGGAGGCAGCGTCGAGGAGGTCTAAAGCATGGGCAGCATGATCGAAACCCTGAAAAATGCCTTCAAGATCCAAGACCTGCGTAAAAAACTGCTGTTCACGATCGGTATCCTGATCGTCTACCGCCTCGGCATCCGTGTTCCGGTTCCTGGCATTGACCAGGAAGCGTTCACCGCCCTGATCGAACGTTTTGGCCAGCTGGGCAGTTTCCTGGACATCATTTCAGGCGGCGCCTTCAAGCAAGTCTCGATCTTCGCGATGGGCATCACGCCATACGTCAACTCTTCGATCATCATGCAGCTGCTGACCGTGGCCATCCCGGCCCTGGAACGCCTGCAGAAGGAAGGCGAGACCGGACGCAAGAAAATCCAGCAGATGGTCCGCTACCTGACGGTCGGCCTGGCCATGATCCAGGCCATCGCCTACTGGTACGCCACCCGCCTGGCCTCTTCAACCACCTTGCCTGCATTCCTCAATGCCATCCTGGTGGTGGTCAGCTTCACAGCTGGTACGGCCTTCATCATGTGGCTCGGTGAGCAGATCAATGAAAAGGGTATCGGCAACGGTATCTCGCTGATCATCTTCGCCGGCATCATCACCGGCGGACCGAATGCGATCAAAATGCTTTTTGGTTACTTCCAGAACTGGTCTGTAACTTCAAACATTTTCGTCTCCCTGTTCGCCACGGTGGCAGTCGTTGCCGTCTTTGTGGTGGTCATTGCCCTGGTCGTCTTTGTCCAGAGTGCTGAACGCCGCATCCCGGTCCAGTATGCCAAGAAGGTTGTCGGCCGCAAGATGTATGGCGGCCAGAACACCTACCTGCCGATCAAGGTCAACCAGGCCGGTGTTATCCCAGTCATCTTCGCCATCTCGATCGTCTCCCTGCCGTCCACCCTGGTCTCCCTGTTTGGTGGCACCGGACCGGTCGCGGAGTGGTTCATGAACTTCTCCGGCAATCCGTTCTACTACATTTTCTATGCCCTGCTGATCCTGGGCTTCACCTTCTTCTACTCGATGGTCCAGTTCAATCCGATTGAGATTGCCAACAACCTGCAGAAGAATGGTGGCTTCATCCCGGGCATCCGCCCAGGCCGGCCGACCTCCGACTTCATTGCCCGGACGGCCCGCCGCCTGAACTGGATCGATGGCCTCTTCCTGATCGTCATCGTCCTGTTCCCGGTCCTGCTGTCCGCATTGACCAAGGCCCAGGGGGTCTGGTTCGGCGGCACAGCTGTGCTGATCGTCGTTGGTGTTGCCATCGACCTCGTCAACCAGCTGGAATCCCAGATGGTCATGCGCCATTACAAAGGATTCCTCGACTGATCAATTATGTTGTCAGTTTGCAAAAGGGTGTCCGGCTTAGCCCGGATGCCCTTGTTGCAAGTGACGCAGGAGGACTAGAAGACATGAGACTGATTCTCTTGGGTGCGCCTGGTTCCGGCAAAGGGACAATGGCGGCCGACCTGGTGCGGGAATACCAGATTCCCCACATCTCGACCGGTGATATCTTTCGCCAGAACATCAAGGCCAACACCCCCCTGGGACTGGAAGCAGACCGCTATATCCAGCAAGGTGCCCTGGTTCCAGACTCCCTGACCATCGCCATGGTGGCAGACCGCCTGGAGCAGGCAGATTGCCAGCGTGGATTCCTGCTCGATGGCTTCCCGCGTACCGTTGCCCAGGCCGAAGCCCTGGATGAGCTCCTGGCTAAACGCCAGCTCCGGCTCAATGCCGTGGTAGAACTGGAATTGTCAGATGAATCAATCCTGTCCCGCCTGTCCGGCCGCCGAGTCTGTGCATCCTGCGGCAGGACATATAATCTCGAATCCTATCGTCCGCATCAGTCAGGGATCTGTGATGCCTGTGGCGGCAGCCTCTACCAGAGAGATGATGACAAACCGGAAACCATCCGCCAGCGCCTGGCCAATTATTACCGCCTGACCTTGCCGCTATCTGACTATTATGAACAAAAGAAGCTGCTGGTCCGGATCAGTAATGAAGGTGAAGTCGGCTCATCCTTGCCTGATGTTCTCGTCGCATTGAAGGAACGGTCTTGAATACCATGGTCCGCCTGAAAACAAAGGAAGAGATCGAGCATATCCGCAATGCCGGCCGCATCGTCGCCCAGGTTCTCGAAGCGATGGCGCATCTGGTCCGGCCCGGGATCTCCACCCTGGACCTCGATCGCGAAGCTGAGGCCATCATTCGCAAAGCTGGGGCAGTGCCGTCCTTCAAGGGCTATGGTGATCCGCCATTCCCGGCCAGCATCTGTGCCTCGGTCGATGCCGAAGTGGTGCATGGCATCCCACAGGCCAGCCGGATTCTCAAGCCAGGTGAAATCATTTCGGTCGATGTCGGGGCCTGTTTCGAAGGCTTTCACGCCGACGCGGCCCGAACCTTTGCCGTGGGCGAGATTTCCAGCGACAAGGCGCAGCTGGTCCGGGTCACGGAGGAAGCCTTCTGGGCCGGCCTCGAGAAAGCCGTGATCGGCAATCGTCTTGGCGATGTCTCAGCTGCAGTCCAGGCCAAGGCAGAATCCCATGGTTATGGTGTGGTGCGGGAATTGACCGGCCATGGCATCGGCCGACGCCTGCATGAAGATCCGGACCTGCCCAATTTCGGCCATGCCGGACGGGGCCTGCGCCTCGAAGAAGGCCTGGTCCTGGCCATGGAACCGATGATCACCCTCGGCAGCCGCCATATCGCCCTGCTCGAGGACGGCTGGACCATTGTCACCACCGACCGCAAACCGGCCGCCCATTATGAGAATACCTTTGCCATCACGGCTGAGGGTCCGGTCATCCTGACTGCGCTATGAATCCGGAAACGACGCTTTATGAGACCTTGCAGAACCGGGGCCTGGCAGCTGGCCAACTCGTCGTTGCCACGGCAGGCCATGATGCAGGGCGCGTTTATCTGGTCATCGAGGTCAATGGCAGCTTTGTCCTTTGCATCGATGGTGCCATCCGGCCGGTTGACAAGCCCAAGCGCAAACGCTGGCGCCATGTCCGTCCGCTCGGCCAGCTCAGGCCGGGCTGGGCCCTGGACCTGGAGGCCCAAAAGGACATCGGCCAGAAAAACGCGCTGGTCAGAATGCTGATCGAAAACCATGCTGGCTGGACCACAACTCAGCCAGCGGACTGAAAACCACCGCTATCCAGGCCTTTGGAACTCATCCAGGCCGACTCTACAGGAGGAGAACCCATGAGCAAGGAAGAAGCCATAGAAGTCGAAGGGATCGTCGTTGACGTATTGCCGAATGCAGTCTTCAAAGTCCGTCTCGAAAACGGCCATGAAGTCACCGCCCATATTTCCGGCAAGCTCCGCCAGCATTATATCAAGATCCTGACCGGCGACCGGGTCACAGTTGAGCTGTCGCCCTATGACGTCACGCGCGGCCGGATCACCTGGCGCGCCAAATAATCTTTACTGAAATCACAGGCCAGACTCTTGATTTATCAAATGAATCTGGTACACTATTTTAGCATGCGCCCTCATGACGTCTCTTTTTGATGTGTCTAGCGGGCATCAGCCAGGAGGAAACACCCATGAAAGTCAGACCGTCCGTCAAACCGATCTGCGAGAAGTGCAAGGTTATCAAGCGCAAGGGCCGCGTCATGGTCATCTGCGAGGATCCCAAGCATAAGCAGAAGCAGGGCTGATCCGGCTCACGGATCAGTCAAGCAGTCAACCGCACGTGTTAAGGGATGCGGCTGCCGGCAGGCTAAAAGGCCTTCCGGTCATCCCGATCGTGTTTACTAGATAGAGATTTTTTAGAGCCTTTCACTTTACGGAGGTAAGAAAATGGCACGTATTGCCGGAGTCGATCTGCCGAACGACAAGCGCGTGGAAATCGCGCTTTGCTACATCTTTGGTGTCGGCAGAACACTTTCGAACCAGATTCTTGCAACATGCGGCATCAATCCTGATACCCGTGTCAAGAACCTGACAGAATCTGAAGTATCCAAAATCAGGGACACCATCGAAAACGGCTATACCGTTGAGGGTGACCTGCGGCGCGAAATCGCCATGAATATCAAGCGCCTGACGGAAATCGGCTGCTATCGCGGCCGTCGCCACAGGATGGGCCTGCCGGTCCGCGGCCAGCGTACGAAAACCAACGCCCGCACCCGCAAGGGACCGAAGCGCACCATGGCTAACAAGAAAAAGTAAGGAGGACAGAACATGGCTAAAGCGTCAGCTAAGAAAACGGCTGTTCGGCCGAAGAAGAGAGAACGCAAGAATATTGACCGTGGCTCTGCCCACATCCACTCTTCGTTCAATAATACGATTGTCACCATCACCGATCCGAATGGCAATGCCATTTCCTGGGCCAGTGCCGGTGGCATGGGCATGAAGGGCTCCCGCAAGGGCACGCCGTTCGCCGCCCAGATGGCCGCAGAATCTGCTGCCAAGACCGCTGTCGACCATGGCATGCGCTCGGTTGAAGTTTTTGTCAAAGGTCCGGGTGCCGGCCGCGAAGCTGCGATCCGTTCGCTGCAGGCCGCCGGTCTTGATGTCACGATGATCAAGGACGTCACGCCCATCCCGCACAATGGTTGCAGACCGCCGAAAAGAAGAAGAGTCTGATCCCGGAGGAATAGAGAATGGCTAGATATACAGAAGCAGCCTGCCGGCTCTGCCGCCGCGAAGGCGAAAAGCTTTTCCTTAAAGGGCAGCGTTGCTATACCGGCAAATGCGCCATCGCCCGCCGGAGCTTTGCTCCCGGCCAGCATGGCCAAGGCCGCAAGAAGATTTCCGAATATGGTTCCCAGCTGCGTGAGAAGCAGAAGGCCAAGCGTTTCTATGGCGTCCTTGAGAGCCAGTTCCGCAAGACCTTCGATTCTGCCAGCCGCATGAAGGGCAAATCCGGTGAGAATCTCCTGCAATTGCTCGAACTGCGTTTTGACAATGTCGTGTACCGCATGGGCTTTGCCGCTTCCCGCGCCCAGGCCCGCCAGCTGGTCACCCATGGCCACTTCACCATCAATGGCAAGAAGGCTAATATCCCCTCGATGACTCTCAATGCCGGCGATACCGTCGCTGTCTGCGAAGCATCCCGCAAGTCTCCGAAATTCCAGGACCTTGTGTCCCGCCCCATCCCGTCCTGGCTGACATTCAATGCGGAGCAGCTCACTGGTACAGTCGCTCAGGTTCCGGCCCGCGCCGACGTCGATATCGATGTCCGCGAGACGCTCATCGTCGAACTTTACTCGAAGTAATCCTCGCCTGGCTGCCAGCTCGGCTGGCAGCTGCGAGCACTTCAGCGTTGAGTCGTAATTAGGAGGAACAGAATGATTGAGATCAAAAAGCCAGTGATCGAATGTCTGGAACAGAATGAAGAACGTTCCTATGGCAAATTCGTGATCGAACCGCTCGAGCGGGGCTATGGCATCACGCTGGGCAATTCCCTGCGCCGCGTGCTGCTGTCTTCACTGCCGGGTGCGGCGGTGACGGCGATTCGCGTGGAGGGTGTCTTCCATGAGTTTTCCACGGTCAAGGGTGTCGTTGAAGACATGACTGAGATCATCCTCAATGTCAAGGGTATCCGGGCTGACCTGCATGTTGATGGACCGAAAACGGTTTATATCAGCACTGAAGAAGGCCGGACCGGTGTCGTGACCGCGGGCGATATTGTCCGTGATGACGAGGTCGAGATCATGAATCCTGACCATCCGATCGCCACCCTGAACGGTGAAGGCCGTCTCTTCATGGAACTGACCTTCAATGGCGGCCGTGGCTACAATACCGCTGACCGCAATAAATGGGTCAGCCAGCCGATCGGGGTCATTCCGATCGACTCGATTTTCACCCCGGTCAAAAAGGTCAATTATTCGGTTGAAAACACCCGTGTCGGCCAGTTTACAGACTATGACAAACTGACGATCGAGGTCTGGACCGATGCCACCATTGGGGCATCCGAAGCGCTGAGTGTCGGCGCCGGCATCCTGACCGAACATCTCAACTTGTTTGTCGCCCTGACCAATAGTGTGTCCACATCGAATTTCAGCACTCATGAGTCTGATGGTAAACCTTCAACTGTCCTGGGTACTGCGATCGAAGACCTTGACTTCTCTGTCCGTACGTACAACTGCCTCAAGCGCGCCGGCATCAATTCGATCGGTGATCTCGTGGCCCGTTCAGAAGAAGACATGATGAAAGTCAGAAACCTCGGCAAGAAATCGCTCGAGGAAGTCATCCAGAAACTTGAAGAAATGGGCCTGTCACTCGCTGCAATCGACGAGTGAGGGGACCGTTCCCGATCATTAGGAGGGTATTAAAATGCCTGCACGTAGAAAACTCGGACGCGCCTATGATATGCGTCTGTCGATGCTGCGGGGGATGGTCACCACGCTGATCCTCACCGGCAAGATCGAAACCACCGAGGCTCGCGCCAAGGAAGTCAAGCGGATCGCTGAACAGCTGATCACCATGGCCATCAAGGAGAAGGACAACTTCACCACGAAGGAAGTCACCGTCTCGGCCGCCAAGCTTGACGGCAAGGGCAAGAAAGTCCTGAAATCTGCAACATCCAAGAATGGCAATAAGTATGATGTCGTCGAGCGCGAAATCAAAAAGGAAATGGTCCAGGTCGACAGCCCGTCCCGCCTGGCCGTCCGTCGCCAGCTCATGCTCTGGCTGAACAAGAGCCATGACGAGAAGGGCAATACCGTCAACCCGGTCAATTTCCTGTTTGACACGGTTGCCCCGAAATATGTCGGCCGTACTGGTGGCTATGCCCGCATCATCAAGCTCGGCGCCCGCCGGGGTGATGCGTCGGAGATGGCGATCCTGGAACTCCTCTGAGTTTGACCGCCTGACCTGCCACCCTGCCCAAACCATCTGCCATAACGGGGACAGGTTCAACCTGTTCCCGTTTTGCATTGAAAGGGATTGCATTGCCCATGGACCGCGAAAACCAAGCCGGATCTTTGCCGTTTGCCAGGATCGACAACGTCAGCTTCTCCTATCAGCAGCATGGCCATGAACCGATTCAGGCGCTGTCGCATGTGTCTCTGGATATCCAGAAGGGCAGCCATGTCGCCATCCTCGGCCGCAATGGCTCGGGCAAATCCACCCTCGCCCGTCTGATCAATGCCCTCGAGCTTCCTGCGGAGGGGACCATTATCGTCTCCGGCCATGATACGCAAAAGGGTGAAAGCATCTGGGAGGTCCGGCGCCAATGCGGCATGGTCTTCCAGAATCCGGACAACCAGATTGTCGGCACGACGGTCGAAGAAGATGTCGCCTTCGGTCCGGAAAACCTGGGCTTTCCCCAGCCCCGGATCAGGGAATCGGTCGATCGGGCCCTGGCCCGGGTCAACCTGCTGCACCTGGCCGAACGGCCGCCCCATCTGCTATCCGGTGGCCAGAAGCAGAAGCTGGCCATTGCCGGCATCCTGGCGATGGAACCGTCCTGCCTGATCCTTGATGAAGCCACCTCCATGCTCGATCCGGCAACCCGGGCCGATTTCATGGGCCTGGTTGCAGAATTGATCCGTGAGCAAGGCTTGACCGTCATCAATATTACACATCATATGGAAGAGGCCTTGCTGGCTGATCGCGTGGTCATTATGAATGATGGCCATGTCATCGTGTCCGGCACACCCGCCGAAGTCTTTGACCGCGTCCAGCTGGTCAAGAATCAGGGGCTGGATGTGCCTGTCCATGGCGAAATACTCAACCGGATTGCCGAGCTGACCCAGCAAAAGCTCTATCCGCTGGAAAGTGCCAGCTGGGATGCAGCCAGGCAGGCTGTCCGCCGCCTGCTGCAGTCCGCCGATCCTGACAAGCTGGCCCAGGTGTTCCAGGCGCATGAACGACGCCAGACGGTGGTCCATCAGCCAGTGCCTGCCGCAGAGACCGTCATCCAGGTCGAAAATTTGACCTTTACCTATTCCGCTGGCACGACACTGGAATCCAAAGCCTTGCATGGCGTCAGCTTTGATGTCCGCAAGGGCGAGCTTTTGGGCATCATCGGCCATAGTGGTTCCGGCAAATCGACCCTGATCCAGCATCTGAATGGTCTTTTACGGACCCAGTCCGGCAAGGTGACCGTCCTGGGCCATGATGCCTCGGAAAACCAGGCCATCCGCCGGATCCGGCGCCATGTGGGCCTTTTGTTCCAATATCCGGAGCACCAGCTCTTTGAAGAAACTGTTTTCCAGGACATTGCATTCGGCCCCCGCCGCCTCGGCCTCGACGCAGCCGAAGTCGAGAAGCGGGTGACCTGGGCAGCCCGGATTGTCGGCCTGAGCGATGAGGAACTCGAACGTTCCCCCTTTGAACTGTCCGGTGGCCAGCGTCGGCGGGCCGCCATTGCCGGCGTGATCGCCATGCGCCCAGAGGTTTTGATCCTCGATGAACCGGCGGCGGGCCTTGACCCCGCCGGGCGGGAGGAAATCCTGGGCTATGCGGCCCGGCTGCGCGATGAAGGATCCACTGTGATTCTGGTTTCGCATAGCATGGAGGATGTCGCCCGCCTCTCGGACCGGGTCCTGGCCCTCAAAAACGGCGAGGTCATCCTCTTCGGCACGCCGGCTGAGGTGTTTGCCCAGACGGAGAAGCTGATGGCTTCAGATTTATCCGTACCGCGCACCGCAGCCTTCCTGCGTGACTTGCAAGCGGATTTCCCCGGGGTATCGGACCAGTGCTATACCGTTGAAGCCGCTGCCATTGAATTGATCCGCGCAGCAGCCAGGGAGCTTAAGTCATGATCAGCAATATTTCTCTGGGCCGTTATTATCCAACCGATTCGTTTTTGCACCGGCTCGATCCCAGAACGAAGATCCTGGCCGCCATCCTGATGATGGCCGCCATCTTCCTGTCGCGTGACCTGATGCCCATGGCTTTCCTGGCAGTGCTGACCCTGATCCTGGTCTTTCTGTCGCGCGTCCCGGTGCGCCAGGTTCTCTTGAGCCTCAAGCCGATGCTGTTCATCCTGCTATTTGCCGTGGTGCTCAATATCCTGACCGTGCGCGGTGATCCGCTGCTTGAACTCGGTCCCGTCCTGATCAGCCGGCAGGGTGTCATAACAGCTGTGCGGATGGGCTCCCGGCTGGTGCTTCTGATCCTGAACACCACCTTGCTGCTCACCCTGACAACGACGCCGATCCATGTCTCCGATGCCCTGGAGAATCTGCTCGGCCCCTTGCGGAGGATCGGCTTTCCCGCCCATGAGATGGCCATGATGATGTCGATCGCCTTGCGCTTTGTGCCAACCTTGCTGGAAGAAACGGACAAAATCATGAAAGCGCAATCCTCGCGTGGAGCGGATTATGATACCGGCGGCCTGATCGCCAGGGCCCGCGGCCTGGTTTCAGTCCTGATCCCCCTGTTTGTCAGCGCCTTCAAGCGGGCCGAAGACCTGGCTGTGGCCATGGAGGCCCGCTGCTATCGCGGCGGAGAATCAAGAACTCGCCTGCATGTGATGAAATACCAGCCCAGGGATGTCCTTTTCGGCATCGGGATCATCCTGGCCTTGCTGGGCACCCTGGTCTTGCGGCTCTGGCTGAGCTGATGCAAAAACGTGAGTCCGGCTGCGGGCTGGTGATGCAACCGGTTGCGGGTTATAATGGTGGGCAGTAGAGG